>JAGHSB010000137.1 GCA_018066075.1 Candidatus Treponema scatequi | reverse complement strand
ATTAACTTGTACAAATGGAATGTTCAAGAGCTTAACTCTGAAGCAATTATTCTTCTTTCTCCAAAAGTTTTTTATAAGTTGCGTCCATCAAAAACGCTCCGAGCGGTGCCGTAATCAAAATTGAAATTACTGCAACTGATAAAACAAGCTTTCCACAAGGCAATCCGAGCGATAGTGGAACTGAACCGATTGCGGCCTGTACGGTAGCTTTTGGTAAATACGAAAGTACGCAGTAGAGTCGCTCTTTTGCATTTAGCTTTGTTCCAATCAAACAGAGAATAACGCCCACAGAACGGAAACCTAATGCGATAAAAATCGTAATCACGGCTCCAAGTCCTGCTTCAAGTGTGTAGCGGATATCAACTGCAGCACCGACCATTACAAACAAAACTACTTCTGCAGCAAGCCAGAGCTTTCCATATTTCTGAGACAAACGAGATGCAACCTCAGGACAAGATCTCTTCTGAATAAAACATGCCATGCTCATAACCGCAAGCAATCCCGAAACAGCGACCCATAGGCTTACCCATCCTTCGACAGCCATCAGCAAAAAAGAAGTTCCCAAAATGATAATCACTTTAAGACTGTTTCTAATCTTATGCTGATGTCTGTAAAACAATTCGAAAATCCACGCAAGCATTATTCCAACCAAAGCACCAAGCACAATCCCGAGAACAATCGACACCGGAACATCAACAAAACTTCTCACAGAAATTCCATTTCCCTGTGCCATGCCGACAAAGGCCTGAAACAAAACGATTACAAAAACATCATCAAGCGACGCACCTGCAAATACAAGCTGCGGAATCTTTTTTTCAGTTCCGTATTTCTTTTCCATAAGTTCCACCATTCGCGGAACAACAACAGCAGGTGACACGGCACCAAGAACAGCACCCATAATCGCAGCTTCAAGACGAGTCACGCCAAGAAACATCGGACCAAAAATTACAAACCCGACAATCTCAAAACAAGCCGGCAAGAACGACATCAAAACCGCAGGAAGACCAATCGCTTTCAAATCAGAAATGTCGAGCGACAGACCAGCCTTAATCAAAATAATGATGAGCGCCATTCGTCTGAGCTCTGCACTGATTCCGAGAATCGACGGATCAAGAAAATTTAAAACAAACGGTCCGAGAACAATTCCAGTAATGAGCATTCCGATGATTCGCGGAATCTTAATCTTCTGACAGATAAACGCCATCGAAAGCCCAACAAGAAAAATTAGAGCAAGTGATGTAATCATTTTTTCTCCTGTGGGAAAATCATTTTCCATTGTTTTCTAAGTTTATCCATCGTCAGCATTACAAACACAGTTTCTGCAAGTGGCATTGATTCGGATTCGAGTTTCTTTGCCTTTATCATTTTGATTGCTTCAGAAACCTGATATTCATATCCTGTTATTTGCGGTGGAATTTTTACGCTCTTGATGAGTTTGTCTTCGTCGCTGTAAACATTGATGGCGTTCGGGTTGTTGATGTTTTCTACGACGATATAACCTTTGTCGCCCCAGATAATTCCTTTTCTATCTGAGCGGGCATCCATTGCAGAAGTGAGGTATGCAACTTTTCCGTCTTTAAAATAAACTGTCATCGATTCACTTTCATCAACACTTTTTTTTGTAAGCTTAACCGAAGAATCAATTTTTGTAATTTTATTTCCTGTCAGATCATCACCAAAACACATGAAAGCAAAATTCAAACAATAAACACCGATATCCAAAAGAGCACCGCCTGCAAGTTCAGGTTTTACGATTCTTTCTTTCTGCGCCATTGAATAGCAGAGATTTGCAGTGAGATATTTTACGTTTCCGATTATTTTGCTTTTGATCAAATCTGAAATTAATTTTCGTGAAGGCATATAGCGGGTCCAGATTGCTTCTGCAAGATAGACTCTATTTTTCTTTGCAAGCGCAATGAGTTTTTTTGCTTGAGTGGAATTTATCGTGAACGCTTTTTCTACGAGGACGTTCTTTTTATTTTTGATTGCAAGTGATGCATGTTCTTCGTGAAATGAATGAGGAGTTGCAATGTAAACTAAATCAATGTCATCATCCTTGCAAAGATCTTCGTAGCTTCCAAATGCGCGTGGAATGTGATGCTTTTCTGCAAACGCATTTGCTTTTAATATGTCGCGTGATGCAATTGCATAAACCTGAACATTTTTCATTCCTGAAACTGTTTCAACCATTCTTTCAGCAATCCATCCGGCGCCGATAATTCCAATTTTAAACATATAAATCTCCTCGCAATTACTTCGTTCAACACAAAATACTGTATTCTTAATGCTAATCCAACAAACACACTTTGTCAAAATAATCCTTTTAAAATTCCACGTTTTTCTATATAATTAATCACATGACATCAGGCTCAGACAAAATCCGCGCAGGAAGAAACAGAACAATCACACTCACAGACAACGAAATCCCGTCACTCAAAAAACAAGTTCTCACACTCGAACAATTTCGCGCTCTGGCAAATTCCACAAATGAAAAAACAGACAGCACTAAAAACGCTGCCACAGTTCCACTCGAATCATTTCTCGACAAAACGCTCAATTGCGATTTGCTCGAAGCGCTCAAACTTTTGCCTGACGAGTTTGCCGACTTAATCATCATCGACCCGCCTTACAATTTGACAAAAGATTTTAATGGAACTAAATTCAACGCGCGCTCTGAAAAAAGTTACGATGATTATTTAGCAACATGGTTTCCTGATGTCTGCAGAAAATTAAAGCCTAACGGATCACTTTACATTTGCGGTGACTGGAAGTGCACATCGAGCTTGCAGCGTGCTGTCGAAAAAGAACTCACGATTTTAAATCGAATAACATGGCAGAGAGAAAAAGGACGCGGCGCAAAATCAAACTGGAAAAACGGAATGGAAGACATCTGGTTTGCAGTTAAAAATCCAGACGATTATTATTTTGATGTTGAAGCCGTAAAAATCAAACGCCGTGTTATCGCACCATACAAAGTTGACGGCAAACCAAAAGACTGGGACGAAACAGAAGACGGAAATTTCAGACTGACATATCCATCAAATTTCTGGGATGACATTTCAATTCCATTCTGGTCGATGCCGGAAAACACAGATCATCCGACTCAGAAACCGGAAAAACTTTACGCAAAATTAATTCTCGCTTCATCAAAACCAGGTGACATAGTTTTCGATCCTTTTCTCGGAAGCGGAACTGCAAGCGTAACAGCAAAAAAATTAGGAAGGCACTTTTTTGGAATTGAACTCAATGAAGAATATTCACTGCTTGCGCAGAAACGATTGAACCGCGCAGACAGTGACAAAACAATTCAGGGATATTCAGACGGCGTATTCTGGGAAAGAAACGCGCAGGTTAAATAAATAATATTCTGATTACTAACCTTTTATTTTTTCTACTTTGTTTTTAGTAACAAGATAGACTTCTTTTGAAATGTCCATCATCGGCTGGTCGTTATAAGAATCTGTGTAGAAAGCATCGATAAGTTTGTCACCGTATGCTTCGTGGTATTTTTTAACTTTATTTTCACCATAGTTCAAATAATTGATGTGATATTTTACCATATCAAAATCTGAACAGATTAAATTTGAAGTTCCGAGTTTTTCTTTGATACCGTCGATTAAAAACCATGGGCTTCCAGTAATAATTGCATCGCCTTTTTCTACGAGTTTGCAAAGTTCAGGCTTCAGGTTCTTTTCATATTTTGACCAGAAGTCTGCAACAGTTTCTTTAAGATCTCTGCCGTCAGTTGCAACAAATTTCAAAAACGCATTAAGCTGGCTTTCAATTGCATCTTTTCCGACAAGGCACATTTTATATTTTAAAAGTCCGATTCCAATTCTCGGAAGCCACAAAAGAATCTTTTTGTTCCCTTTAATTAAATACAAAACAAAATCAATTGCGCTTTCACCATTATAAAGCGTGTTGTCAAAATCAAAAACTTTCATAAATTAATTCCCACTTCTATTTAGTTTCCCAGGGTCTTTCAATATTACTTGTATCATAAAGTAATTTTCATTTTCTGTCATCCTTATACCTACCGGTGGATTTTTAATTAAATGCTTACACTAGCTGGCCCGGGAGTTTTTGTTTTACAAGCGGATTTTTCAAATTGAATTCCTTCTCGTATGCTTCAAAGTCCTCAGGATTTTCTTCGGCAACAAAGTATGCTTTTGGTGTGGCATAAACACCGGAAACTCCATCAAGGTAGCCTAATTTCAATTCCTTGCAAAGAAAGAAATCTGCTTCCATTCCTTCTGGTAATCCGTGATATTTAATGCCAAACTTTGATGCAACACAAAATCCACTTTTTCCGTAGAAATCAATGTTCCCCTCAAAGCAAACTGCTCCATATCCTAACTCTGCAGCTTTCTCCAAAGAGTAGTCCAAGAGAATTTTTCCATAGCCTTTTCTTTTGCATTCGTTAGCAATACAGATTGGACCCATGGTTAGAATTGGAAATGCAGTTCCATTACTCTTTGTGATCTGAGCTTTTACAAATACATTCTGTCCGATAATCTTTCCGTCAGCTTCCATGACAAATGCAAGTTCAGGAATAAAATCAGGATTTGAACGTAAATGATGCAGAACGTAATGTTCTGTACAGCCAGGTCTGTAAACATTCCAGAAAGACTCGCGGACGAGACTTTCTACAGTTGAATAATCGCGTTCTTCTTCAACGCGGATTGTGTAATTGTTCATTGTTATTTCCTTATCTTCTGTTCTTTCTTTGCAAGATACTTTTCTCTTGCTTCGATTTTTTTCTGCTTTCTGTTTTGGGCTTTCCGTTCTTCTACTCAATCAATGCACACCAGAACTGGCCGTCAAAATATATTGTTGTTATTGTATAATTTGTTTCTGTGATTTTCATACACCTTCCATAGGACAGAAATTACCTTATGAGAGGTCAGCCCCAAAATAGAGAAGAATAAAAATGTAAACTGAAGTTGTACGCAAATGGTAACTTTCAGTTAAAAAGTAAGAGACAATTTTTCGTGACAGAAAAAACCATCTCTCTCGAAAGATGTATTAATAGTTTTTACACATCAAAGTTACCATAAAAGGAAATAGCTGACAACTAAAGCTGTAGTTTAATTGTCAGCTTTAATAATTAATTATTCAATCGGAAGCTGAACTTCAGTAAGCCAGTCTTCCACATTTTCTTTATTCCAGATTCCATCGATGTAAGATTCACGGGAAAGGCCAGCAACCTTATAACCGTTTTCTTCAGCGTATTTCATGATGAAGGCATAAGCTTCGCCAATTTCATCGTAGCTGCCTTTGTGGTAGATGCTCAGAACTTTGCTTGCCGGAAGTTTCTGGAATTTGATGTTCTCGCTATCCACTCCCATTTCACTGACTGCTTCAACATGGCGGATAAGTACATCAGTTTCCTTTCAGAAACATAAACGATCATCTCTGGAATTTCTTTAATTGTTACCTGATACTTCATATTGTCTTTCTCCAAAATGTGGTTAATGATTGAAAGACGAACATCGATTTCCTTCTGCTGTTTTTGAAGAGCCACGGCTTTTTCTTCCAGGATTTTGCGCGCGTTTTTCCCTTTGAAAATTACCTTGATTTCTTCGATTGATAAGTCCAGCTGGCGGTAAGATTTTATTTTTTGCCGCAGTTTCAAGCTGTTCAGTTTTGTAAAAGAGGTATCCTGTCCATGCGTCCACAGAAGCAGGAATAAGAAGGCCTTCCTTTTCATAGAATCTAAGAACTTTTACAGTCATCTGACTAAGCTTTGAAAACTCACCAATCTTCAGCATTTTGTTCGTCTCCTTACAATATGAAGTCTAGTCTATTCCCTAAGGGGAGAGTCAAGAAAAATCTTCTTTTTTCACTAACACTAAAATATAGATAATGAAAATTATTATCAACCCTGCTAATATTTCTAAAACTGTATCGCGTAAAAACCTTATATTCGTTATTATCAGATAGAGCAAAAGCTAGTTAATTGTTATGAATGATACAGAAAAAGAAAGTAAAAGATTATTATCCTCTGCCATAGATTTGGGCTCTCAGATTCTAGAATGCGGTGGCGATGTAAACCATGTTGAAAAGATTATCAATAAAATCTGTTCAGCTTACGGTGCCCAGCAAACTGATGTATTTGTAATCACTTCCAGCATTGTTGTTACCATGAAGCGCAATGAAGACTCCTTTACTCAGACTCGCCGCATAAATCATTACAATACAGATTTCAGAAAACTTGATGAACTGGTTGATTTATCAACAAATCTTTGTAAAACAAAACCGGAACTAAGCAGACTTGAAACAGAAATCAAAGAAGCCTGTGAAAAAACTATTCAGCATCCTATACTGGACCTTACAGGATATATTCTTGCTTCCGGATCTTTTGCAGTTTTTTTTGGCGGAAACTTTATGGACGGTTTTTGCGCCGCAGTTTGTGGAGCAGTTATTTTCTTTTTTAATAAAAAACTAAATAAAGTCTGGAACAGCCAGCTGATTTTCTATTTAATCTGTTCACTTTTTACTGGCTTTTTTGCTTTATTGCTGACAAAAGTAGGACTCTGTGCAAATGTAGATAAGGTAATGATTGGTTCAATTATGCTTCTGATTCCAGGAATTGCCCTTACTAATGCACTCCGCGACCTTTTTGCAGGTGACACAATTTCTGGAATCTTAAGATTACTTGAAGCTTTAATTCAAGCAGGAGCTATTGCATGTGGATTTGCTCTTGCAGTTTTCCTTGGAGGTAAGATTTTATGATTTCTTATGTTATCCAGGTTTTCACAGCTCTTATGGGCTCTTTAGGTTTTGCCATAATCTTTAAAATGAAACGCCGACATCTGGCAGCAGCCTGTATTGGTGGCGGAACCACATGGATTGTTTACCTTCTTTGTGTTCATTTTGGTCTGGACATTTTCTTTTCAAATCTGATTGCAACATTATTTGCCTCTGCCTATTCAGAAATAATGAGAAATCTTTGCAGAACCCCAAGAACCGTATTTGTAATTCCTGCCGTAGTTCCATTGATTCCGGGAAGCAGCTTGTATTACGCTATGAGTGAATTAGTGGCAGAAAACGAAAATCTTGCAGCAGAACATGGAGTTCAAACATGACTAGTGGCAGGCGCCATTGCTTTTGGAATACTTTTGTTTACTGTAATATTTCATGTAGTACATAAAATTGTCCGTTTAATTCGCTCCAGAAATATTTCGATGCAGGATATTTAGACTCCTACTTCAAACTCAAAATAATATCAGTCTTGCACTCTCACTTTCTTACTCTAATGTGAAAAAATCTCATTATTGTCAGAAATCATCTTAAATTTTTCACAAGACTTCATCTGACCACAACTCTGGCAGGTTTCAACTTTCTGAGTCATTGCGCACTGGCGAATCTGACATAGGGAATCACAGAAAGGAGTTTTTACACCATCAAGACGGCAGCCTTCACAGTTAATCATTTCAGGCGTAATTTCAACCTGATTCAATTTAGTCCATTCAGCCGCAACTTTTTTACGGAGCTCGTTGTCATTGTTCACAGTAGCAAGACGAGCCTCACAAGTTTCACAGTTTAATCCACAGTATGCAGTATATTTATTCATAATTTCCCCTTATAATTTTGAATTTCCTAAAACCCACCAAAGTGTGATAGGGTTTCTGTCGCAAATTCAGTTCCAATCCTCATAGCCTCATATATATCTTCGTTCATCATATGAGAACATAC
>JAGHSB010000239.1 GCA_018066075.1 Candidatus Treponema scatequi | reverse complement strand
CAACATCAAATCTTATGCAAAATACTTTTTGACAGTATGCAAATTTCAATTTATATGATAAAATTTATTAAAATGGGACATCAAAAAAGTGATTGAAAACGAGGAATATTTAACACAACAGATTATCACTTACATCGGAAATAAACGAACAATCATTCACGACATTGAACCGTTTGTTATCGAAATAAAAGAAAAACTTGGCAAAAAAAATCTCATCACCGCAGACCTTTTTTCAGGCAGCGGAATTGTTGCCCGCATGCTCAAACAACATTCTTCAAAAATAATCTGCAACGACCTCGAAAATTATTCCTATGTTCTTAACTCCTGTTACCTCACAAATAAAAAAGATTTTGATTTTGAAAAATACGATTACTTAAAAAACAAAATCTTAACAGCCGCAGAAAAGAAAAAGATAAGTGGAATTTTAACAGAAAGCTATTCCCCTCGTGACGAAAACAACATTCAGAAAACTGACCGAGTCTTCTACACAAAAGAAAATGCACTTCTGATTGATACATACCGCGCGCTGACCGACCGCTTTGTTGACGATGATTTTAAACAATACTTTTTAGCCCCTTTGATTACAGAAGCTTCGATTCACACAAATACTTCGGGCGTCTTCAAAGGCTTTTACAAAAATAAAGAAACCGGAATCGGTACATTCGGTGGAGCCGGCCACAACGCACTCTCCCGCATCCTAAAAACAATAGAATTAAAAACTCCTGTCTTTTCAAATTTCAATTCAAAATTTGAACTCCATCAGGAAAACACAATCGAATTAAGCTCAAAAATAAAAAACATCGACATAGCATACCTTGATCCGCCGTACAACCAGCATCCATACGGATCAAACTATTTTATGCTCAACCTCATTTTAAAAAACGAAATCACCGCTCCTGTAAGTCCAGTCTCAGGAATCGTTTCAGACTGGAATCATTCCGAATTTAACAAAAAAAATCTTGCACTTTCTTCAATGACACAAATCATCGAAAACCTAGATGCAAAATACATAATCATTTCATACAACTCAGAAGGCTTCATTTCATTTGACGATATGAAATCAATGCTCAAAAGATTCGGAAAACTCACGACAAAAGAAATCTTTTACAACACATTCCGCGGCAGCAGAAATTTGAACAGCAGAAACATCCATGTAAAAGAATATCTTTTCATTCTTGAAAAAAAATAGAATTACTGGATTTAGAATTAATGAAAACTTCAAACCCCTGTATTCCATTAAAAACAATTTCACTTCTGCGCAACCTTGCCACAAAATATGAAACAAAAGATTTTCTTGCAGAAGACCCGAGTCAGTTTCTCTACTATTACAAAAAACCACTCGATACAGAACTTGCAGCCTTTACCGCAGCACTTCTCTCTTTCGGAAACAGAAAACAGTTCATTCCAAAAATCAAATTTATCCTTAAAGAAGCTGACCTCTCCGGCGGTATTTATCACTGGATAAAAAACCGTGACTTTGAAAAAACATTTTCAGTTTCAAACAATGCAAAATTTTACCGCTTTTATTCTTACCGAGACATGTATTATCTTTTCAACAGACTATTCATGTTTCTCGATGTCGAAAAAAGCCTCGGAATTTATTTTCACGCAAAATATGTCGAAGAATTAAATCGTGTTAATCCCGACACAAATAAACCAGTTCAAAATCCGCGTCATCTTATCGATGTAATTGCAAGCTGCTTTCCCGACTGTTCAATCGTTCCGCAGACAAAGACTTCGGCAAAGAAAAGGCTCTGCATGTTTTTAAGATGGATGGTGAGAACAGATTCTCCCGTTGACATCGGACTCTGGCCGTGGTTTTCTTCAAAAGATTTAATCATTCCGCTTGATGTTCATGTAATTCAAGAGGCAGAAGAACTGGAACTTATTTCAAAAGGAACTCCAGCCACAAGAAAGACAGCCGAAAAGTTAACAGAAATAGCGCGTGAGATTTTTGAAGATGACCCGTGCAGATTAGATTTCGCGCTTTTTGGAAAAGGTGTAAATTAAATAACATCACAAAAGCGGACCTACAATTCTGAAAAGCCATCCGACAGCCCGTATATACCACTTTATGTTTTTATAATTTTCAATCGTGATTTCAGTACAATAATTTTTTGTTTCATCAAAATCTTTTTCTGCTGCTTTTATCGAATCTGTGTTATACAAAAATGCACCGCATTCAAAATGATGAAAAAAACTTCTGTAATCAAGATTTACGCTTCCGACAGTTCCAAACTTTTCATCAGCAGTCATCACTTTCGAATGGACAAAACCTTTTTCATAAGCAAAAACTTTTACGCCCTTTTCTATCAGGTTCTTAATATAAGTCCTTCCGACACAGAACGAAATAAAATGATCATAAAAAGCAGGAACTATAATTTCTACTTCAACACCACGCGAAACCGTAAACACAATGTCATCAAAAAGAGAATTATCAATAATTACATACGGTGTCATAATTCTTACTTTTTTCTGAGCTTTGTTCAAAATATATTTATAAACATTTTCAGCAATTTCTTCGCCGTTGTAAGCATCATCTCCATATGGAATTACAAGTTCATTTTTAGAAACTGATTTTTTATTTTTTGCTTTAGTGGAATTTTCAAGAACAGCTTTCTTATCTACAAACCTTTCAAAATTTTCGCAAGGCATTTTTTTTCTATTCTGAACATTCCATTGTTCAAGAAACATCAACGTAAATGATCTTACTGCCGGCCCTTTGATTTTTAATCCTGCGTCTTTCCAGTAATTAAATCTTTTCTGAACGATATTAGCATATTCATCAGTGATGTTTATTCCACCGGTAAACGCAACTTTATTATCAATCGAAATAATTTTTCTGTGATCGCGATTATTCAAACCAGTATTAAAAACTGGAATAAATTTTAACCATACTTTTGAACTTATTCCATAAGAAGTAAAGTAATATCGCAATAGATTACTTGAAAATGAAATTGAACCGATACTGTCAAATAAAAGTCTGACTTCTACACCTTCTTTAACTTTTTGAGAAAGTATTTCCAAAAGTCTGTCCATTATCTGACATGGTTCTACGATAAAAAATTCAAAAAAGATAAATCTTTTTGCTTTTGAAAGCTCATCAATTAAATCTTCGAAAAAATCTTCGCCGCATGAAAAATATTTTGTTTCGTTATCTTTATAGCACGGCGATGACCCATATTTATAAAGATAGTAAGCAAGGTCTTTTACTTCAGGACATGTTTCTGCAATTTTTATTTCATCACTTTCCAGAGGAAGATAGTCCTTCACATCTTCCCTTAACTTTTTAAGTTTTCGTTTTAACCAAATTCCACCCTGATTATATTTATACATAAAATAAAAAATAATAGCTGCAATTGGAACAACCAGAACTGGTAAAATCCATGCAAGTTTAAACTCATTTTTTCCCGGCGTGTTCACAAGATAAAGCAAAAAAACAATCGAAACTACAACACTAGTTCCCAAAAAGTAAACTTCATAGCGCTGCAATTTCAACGAAATAAAAAGATAAATTGCAAACTGAATTAATAACAAAAAAACAACAAAAATAAGTCTGCTGAACAAAATCGTCCTGAGCTTTTGTGCAGCTTCTGTTTTAGAGTTTGGTTTTGCTTTAAATTTTTTTAATGTGGAACTTCTCGTTTTGCTTTCTCTTTATTATAAAGATATATTTGATAATTCAGAAATTCAAGGTTAAAATATAAATAGAGCAAGAATTTACTATTACGGAGACTAATTATGGGTATTTCACTTTATTCACTTGGAGCAGCTCAGGAAGTTACAGGCTCAAAACACATTCTCGAAATCGACGGCAGAAGTTATATGGTTGACTGCGGTGCCTTTCAAGGAAAGCGCGCAGAATCTGACAACAAAAACAGAAACTTCGATTATCCGCCCGACAAACTCGAAGCAGTAATCTTAACTCACGGTCACTTTGACCACTGCGGACTTTTACCAGTCCTCGCTAAAAAAGGATTCACCGGAAACATATATTCCACTCCTGCAACACGCGACCTTGCATCCCTCGTAATGATGGACAGCGCAAGAATCCAGGCACGCGACGCAGAATACCTCAGAAAGCAGGCAAAGAAAAAAGGCGACAAGTTCAACTGGAACCCGATCTTTGACGAAGAAGACTGTGTTAAAGCCGCAAATCAAATTGTAACACTTTCATACAACAGACCGCTTTATATCGGCCCAGAAGTTCAGCTGGAATTTTACGATGCGGGACATATTTTAGGTTCTGCCTTTGCCGATATGAACATCAGAAGACCTGGCAAAGAAGATGTCAGAGTTTTATTTACAGGAGACCTCGGACGAAATGACAAACCGATTGTAAGAAATCCTGCAACAAATGTTCCTGCCCCTGACTACATAGTTCTCGAAAGTACATACGGAAACCGAAAGCACGAACCAACAGAAATCGCATTACAGGAAATCAAAGATCTTGTTCGTTCCACAATTTCCAAAAAAGGAAAAATCATCATTCCATCTTTCGCAATCGAACGCACACAGGAAATCATCTACTACTTGCATCTCCTCGTTGACCAGCGTCAGATTCCATCAATTCCAATTTACGTCGACTCACCAATGGCATCAAACGCAACAAGCATCTTCCGCGTTCATCCTGAGTGCTACGACGCAAGCGTAACTGAAGCATTCTTAAAGCATCATAAAAATCCATTCGGTTTCGGAGACTTAACATTTGTAACAAGTGTTGAAGAATCAAAAGCCCTAAACGAAAAAGACGGCCCGATGATTATTATCAGTGCAGATGGAATGTGTGAAGCCGGCCGCGTTCTGCATCACCTTGCAAATAACATTTCAGACGAAAGAAATACAGTTCTCATCGTCGGTTACATGGCAGAAAATACTTTGGGAAGAAAAATTCTCGAAGGAGAAAAAGAAGTTCACATCATGGATGCGTGGTACAAAGTTAATGCACATGTTCAAAAGATAAATGCATTCAGTGCCCATGCCGATTACGAAGAAACCCTCGCATGGTTAAAAGCAATCGACACAAGCAAGCTCAAACGAATCTTCATGGTACACGGCGAAACGGACGCCCAGGAATTCTTACAGAACTATCTCGCCGAAAACGGTTTCAAAGATGTAACTATAGTTAAATATGGCGAAAGCTACGATCTTGATTAATAATCAAGTTCTGAAAGATAACCGCCAAAGCACCAGCCGATTGTTCCGACTCCAATCACTCTGACTTTAACCCACAGTGAAAGAATGCCGTCGATTACCTCTGCTGAACCATAATCAATTACCTGAACTTTTGTTCCGACATCCATAGTTGTAATAATCTCACTTGAAGTCTGTTCACTTTCTCTAAGACGAAGTCGTTCTTTTGTCAGATACTGATTGCTTTTTATTAGTAATGGTCCAGGTCCTGGAATATCTGTTATAACATAGTTTCCTTTTTTTACCTGTTTTTCGCAGCTTAAAACAATTTTATACCAGAACTTAGTATCAAAAGAATTTTCGCTTTCGAGTCCGTTTGTTACGGCATATACAAGAAAATTATTTTTAATTTCATTTCTGTCTTTTTCTGCATATTCTGCAAGATTTCCATACGGACTGTAATTACATTCAGAATACATTCTGAAATATTTTTTTGATTCTTTAATCAGCCAGTTTACAAGCTTTCGATTATAATCATTAGGTTCATCAAGCAAATTTTCTTTATCAATTATAGAAAGATTTACAGTTTCAAATATATACTCACCTTCCGGTTGAGATATGCTGAAAGAATTTTGTGAAACCCTGAGTTGTTTTGTGCCGGCAGCAATAATTCCACCGTATTCAAGTTCAATGCTCTGGCCATCAAGAACAGTATATTCAAATAATTTTTTTACTTCAAAATTATTTGATTCATCAATTATTCCTGTAGCAGTTTTATTATCAAATACTGCATAACCAGACAATCTCTTATCACCATTTTTCCAGAGTGTAACACTCCATACATGATTTTCAAGATAGCCTTTTAATTGCTTTGCATTCCATTTTTCTGTCGAAAACCCATCTTTGTCCCACCAGAGAACTTCTCCAAATCTTATCCAGCCAATTTGGTTTTTTCCTTTTCTTGCTCCTTCAGGAAGATATACTGCACCCCAGTTCAAATGAGTACCATATTCTGGTTCAATATATTTCGGACCATTTATTGAAACCAGTCTTACAGGTGTATTTGGTGGAATTGTAGTTATCGTTTGTGAAGAGTCATTAGGTTTTTCTTTGACATCACAACCTTCTTCTGAAGTAACATAAACTTCATTAATATCTAGATATTCAGAATATTCAGGTGCAACATCGTTGTAATCATAAACTGCAGTACTTGCAAAACAGTTTGCACAAATCAAACAAAATAAACAGATTCCACCAAAAAATTTATTCATATATTTACTTACTCTTCTACATCATAACAATTGATATGCAAATCCTTAAGTGTCTGCTCATACGTCTGGTCAAGGCACGCTTCGCTCAAGGCCTTGACTCAGCCGTTTGCCAAGTGTTCGATTTCATCTTACACTTGGCATCAACAGCACTCGGACATTCATACTATTATATGTCGCCGCTATTCTTTCTCAACACATCTAATATGCAGCTCTTCAAGTTGTGCATCATCAATATATGACGGACACTCATCCATCGGCGACATTGCCAAATTGTTCTTAGGGAATGCGATAACTTCGTGAATCGATTCTTCGTGACACATAAGCATTACGAGGCGGTCGAGACCTGGTGCGATTCCTCCGTGTGGTGGTGCACCAAACTTGAATGCCTGAACCAAAAAGCCGAATGCTTTTTCTGCGCGTTCATTTGAGTATCCGACGATTTTGAAAATGCGCTGCTGGAGAGCAGGATCGTTGATACGCATAGAACCTGATGCAAGTTCGTAGCCGTTTAATACGAGGTCATACAAATCACCTTTTACAGCGCCTGGATCACTTTCGAGTGTGTCCCAGTACTGCTTTTGCGGAAGAGTGAACATATGATGTTCTGTTTCCCAGTGATTTTCTTCTTCATTCCATGCAAAGTATGGAAAGTCGATGATCCATGCAAAATGGAATTCATCGTTTGGATTATAAAGATTCAAATCTTTACCAAGCTGTTTACGAACAGCACCAAGTGCTGTACAAGCAAGCTGCCAGTTTTCATCTGATACAAACAAGAGAAGGTCATTTTTTTCTGCTCCAAGTTTAGAACAGATTTCTGCTTCTTTACCTGTGTAGAACTTAGAAATTCCACCTTCGAAAACACCGTCCTGGTTTACTTTCATCCATGCAAGACCTTTTGCTTTATAAGTCTTTGCAACAGCTTCGAGTGCTTCAACTTGTTTGCGTGAATATTTGTCTGCAACATTTTTTACAACGAGTGCTTTGAGTCCAGAACGTTTGTGTCTCTGAATGTCGCGTCCAGCATTTGCAGCACCTGCCTTGAAGGCATTAAAGTCTGCAAGGTCAGCCATGAAAGTTGCATCCTGCATCTTAAGGTCAAAACGCAAATCTGGTTTATCGCTTCCGTACCAGTCGAAAGCATCTTCCCATGCAATGCGGTCAAATTTGACAGGAAGGTCATAGTTCAAAGTCTTTTTGAAAATGTGAGCCATCATTCCTTCTGTTGTAGAAAGAACTTCTTCACGGTTTGTAAATGAAAGTTCCATATCAATCTGAGTAAACTCAGGCTGACGGTCACCGCGTGCATCTTCATCACGATAGCAGCGTGCAATCTGAAAGTATTTATCAAATCCAGAAACCATCAAAAGCTGTTTATAAAGTTGTGGTGACTGTGGAAGTGAATAGAATTTTCCAGGATGAACGCGTGATGGAACGAGATAGTCGCGTGCTCCTTCTGGAGTTGATTTAATGAATGTAGGTGTTTCGATTTCGAGGAAGCCTTTTGAAGTTAAGTATTCGCGAGTTGCAAAAGCTACCTGTGAACGAAGAATGATGTTGTGCTGCATCGGATCGCGGCGCAAATCGAGATAGCGGTATTTCAAGCGAAGATCTTCATTTGGAACTACAACAGTTCCGTCTTTCTGTCTTACTTCTTCGATTGAGAAAGGCAATTCCTGTGAAGTTGTAAAAATTTCAATGTCTGTAGCTTCAACTTCGATTTCACCAGTTGCCATATCTTTATTAACATCTTTGTCAGCGCGGGCAGCTACAGTTCCCTCAACTGCGATACAATATTCAGACTTAAGAGAAGAAGCGATTTTCTTAACATCATCGCTTGCATTGTCTCCAACCATAACCTGAGTAATTCCATAACGGTCGCGGAGACGAATAAAAACAAGACCACCGAGGTCGCGTGTACGGCTTACCCAGCCATTCAATACAACTTTCTTGCCGACGTCAGCCTTTGTAAGCTCACCGCAAGTTACTGTTCTTTTAGTGTTTTCCATAATGAGATTATTTTAATGTTTAGTGGAATTTTGTTCAATGAGTTTTCGGTAGCAAGGTAACAGTCAAAATTGATTAAAGTGGAATTTACCCATACCGGCCTCTGTTCTGAAGCCCGAATTTGTATCATTTACCACAAAACTTTTACAAGTCTGTCTGTTTCGCGAATTGTCAGGGTTTTCGGGCTGATATTCTGCGGGTTGAGGCGGAACATGTCATCCCTGTCAAAGCATCTGTAGAGCTTAACTACATTCAATTCAGGGGTGTCGATCGAATGCTTGTAAAGGTTAACGTCGCATCCCTTAAGGTCATCGATAAGATCAACTGTCTTTTCTGAAACAAGGAACTCTACATTTTCTTTGAGTGCAACCGCACTGATTCTGCAGACTACATTCATAGCGTAGCCTACAACCGCATTATCCAATCGCTCATCTTCACCAATAGTTCCTATAACGACATCTCCCGTATGAATTCCACCGCTGTATTTTGCATAGAAAAGACCTTCTTTTCTGCGTGAATCATTGAGGCTGTTGAGACGAATGATTATTTCACGGGCTGCATACAAAGAATCATTCGGATTTTCGAAAATCGCAATACAACCGCGACCAAGATAATTTGAAACGAATCCGTGATTGTGGATGATGCAGTCTGCGATTTCACTGATGTATCTGCTGCATGTTTCAAATTCTGTGCGTGGCAAAATCTTAATCTTTTCATCGTTAACGACATCAATCTGCATGTACATTATCGTTTTTTCAACTTTTGCAAAGTCTCCGCGATTTACAAGTTCAGGATTATCTCTGTTGATGATTTTTAAAACATCATTTGAAATAAATTTTTCATATTCTTCATTAATCTTTGCAATATTGTTCATCGCTTTATTTGTCTGATGATAGAACATCTGATGAGTAAATGCCATAAAACTTTCATTGAAAATTCCAAGCACTAACAATCCAACCTGACTGAATAAAATTACATTCTTTGCCGCAACCTCAGAGAAAATTAAATCGATAAAGATGCCGCCAAAAATAACAATATAGAAAAGCAGCGTAATTCCAATCTTGATGTCTTTTTCTGCAAAAGACCTTGCTGCTCTATAGCAGATGTAACAGAAGAATATAGCATCAAATACAATGAGTACATACAAAAGGTAATTTGTATATCTTACCGGGAACGCACAGAACACAAGTCCAAACGCAGAGAACAAACCAAAAAGGATTTTATCAAGATAAGGAATCTTTCTCTGGAACTTTTCATCGTTCATCAATGTAAGTGAGAACATCTGTGGTCCGAGCCAGAACGGCATGTATTCAAGTCCGATGATAACTGCATACGGTATTGATGGAATCATCCATGACAAAACACAACCGTTTAAAGTTATATTTTCGAGCATAAGACCCAGGAAGAGACATCCGAAGATGAGATACATCATATTTGTTCTGTCACCAAGACAAACAGTAAAGTTAATAATGCAGTTGAAAAGCAAAAGTCCTGTAATAATTGAAATAATAATTATGAGTGTTCTGAAATGATTTGTAATCGGTTCTGCTTCCGCAAACAGGAAAGGATAAATGATTCCAGATTCATGATTTGAAAAACTTGCAACCTGTACAACAAGTTCGATTGTTCCGATTCTGTCTGACTGTAAGAATGCATAAACCGGGGTGTCACATGATTTTGCTACTTTCTTGTTTGAAGAAAAGACACCGTACTCTGCAACTTTATATCCGTTACAGAAAAACTTTGAAGAAGTTGCAGGACACTTTCTTGAAAAAATTGCATATGTCGTATCTGGTTTTAATCCCATGATTTTCAAACGATAACATGCAATGTCACACTGAAAGTTTTTCTTTGCAGTTACCTGCCATGATCCCGGAACTTTGATAAAAGCCATGTCATACTGCTCACGGTTAAATGTCTGAAATTCCTGAGACGGATAAAATTCCCACATTCCGTTAAGCTCAACAAGTTCTTTTTCGAGCTGACTGTTGTCAGTAACATGAACTACACCATTCCATACTTCTGTTACAGAAAATGAAGAGAAAACAGCAAAAAATAAAATCAAAGAAAAACTTAAAATCTTTTTCATGCTTTATCTCCATAGTAAGAATAGCCGTAGTTTATATTTTCATGCGGAATAACTTTATACAAAAGAGTCTGTTCGTTTGCTACTTCAGTTAAGATTCCTTCATAAAGACATTCTTCGTAATTTCTGCAGTAACTTAAAGCTCTTTCAGAAATCAAAATCTGCGAATCATATTTTCTGTTGTTCGATTCAACCTCAATTGCATATCTGATGCTCTCAGAACAAGAAACAGACTGAAGATAATTTTTATCTCCCATAAATCCGACTGCAACTTTTCCGATGTGAATTCCAATTCCGATTTTGATGTTTGCAATATTATTTTCAGAAAGCATTGCATCATATCTTTTAATTTCTTTCTGAATCTCAACAGCACATCTGCAGACTTTTTCATTCTTATCAGGAAAGAACGCAATGATTCCGTCGCCGAGATATTTAATTATAAATCCACCGTGTGCGCGAACAATAAGAGAAACGATATTATAATAATCAGAAAGAAGTTTAAAAGCTTTCTTTGTCTCAAGCTTTGCAGTGATTTCATTAAATCTTCTGACATCCGCAACAAGAATCATTCCTTCACAAATGGAATTGTCCCCGGCGTTTATCTCCTGAGTATTTTCAATCTGAAGATAATCAATGACAGGCTGCGGAAGAAATCTTGAGAAAGAAGACTTTTTCTTTTCATATTTTTTAAGAATCTCCTGAATCTCAACAGAAAGTTCATCTCGTTTAACGCCACCGAGAACAGTCTGAACAGTTGCAAAAAACAGAAGTGTTGCCTTAAAGAATAAAACTCCATAGTTACCTGCAGGCGTAAATGAAACAAGCATAAATCCGTAAACTCCAGAAGCAAGCATGACAACTACTACTACTTCATTGATGATGTAAAGATACTTCGGAGTTTTTCTGTTTAACATGATGAGAAACAAAAGATAAATCGAGCAGGCATATACAGTTCCGAGAAGATAAATATTATACGGACTGATAATTCTAAGCGGAACAAAAAGAATGATTGCAACTACTGCGCATGTAATTCCAAAAACGAAATAATTACCTTTAAATTTGATGTTATACAATTTTACGATGTACACATTATACAGCGGGAACATCATCGACAGACACGTAAGTGAAAAACCATAGCGCATGCCAGTTGAAAGGTTTGGCATAAAATATGCAAAGATGTTAAAGTCGAGAGTTAATACAATAAAAATAAGATCAATGCACAAAACAAATAAAAACAGATACAATTTTTGAGAACTGTTCAAAATAAAAATCACAAGATTGTAGAGCGCAAGAACAAGAAGAGCTGAAGCAATCAACAATTCATATGAAATGTTATGAAGTAAATAAGTCTGAACAGTTTTAGCTTCTGCAATTTTCGGAATGAGAAGAATACCGCCTTTTCCAAGTTCATGGTTTGAAACATGAAAGACAAGATCGATAATTCCATTTCTATCAGAATAAAATTCTATCGCACGGGCCATGTGCGGACTTTTCTTTACAGGAGTTGCAGAAACAGCACTGCTTAAATACACATCTTTACCGTTTACATACAAATCCGCAGCTGTAAACACGTTCTTGTAGATTGTCATTGCGTATTTTGTATTTGCTTTTAAATTTCTTACAGTACAGTGATATGTAGCAAACCCCTTGTCCGATTCGATTCCATAAGGGAGGTTTACTTTTTTTCCGTTAAACCATTCGATGTTAAATTCTGAGAGTCTTCCGTCTTTATAGAAAGTTTCCGCAGGTACGAATTTTTTATCAAAATAATCCCACTGGCAGTCCAGAACGATAAATTTCTTTTCTGCATAAGTCGAATCTATGACTACAAGCCCAGATTCGCCAGGATTATTGATTACCTGTGAAAAAAGAGAAAAAATACTGATTAAAGAAAGGATTAAAGTTGCAAAAACTCTCTTCAACTTCATAACTTTATAATTATAAACCACTTGAGAAATATTTGCATTAGTTTTTTATTTTCTGCTTCTTGTGAATAAAACGAGGTCTGGACGATAATCAAAGTGCATGTTATCCCACAAAGCCCAGTAACCACCCCAGATAAAACCTTCATTTAAGAAAATATCAACGACTTTTTTCGGCGGCATCCATCTTTTTTCAACCGGAATAAGCATCCAGTCATCGTTTCCTTCGCCTTTTTCAAAGCCCCAGTAAGTGATCTTCTTAGTCCATCCATAAGGCAGAATGTCTACAGCAGTTCCGTAACTATGAAAAGAACGCGCACCACTGTCCCTGATTTCGCGCCATGAATAACTGTCAGCACTTGCAAGATTTTTTACAAACGAAGCTACTTCTTCATCAGTTTCTGCAAGTTCATAAATTTGTCTTTCAATTTCATCTAAATGCGGAACCAGCATCGCATGAACTGATTGCCATTTGCCAAGAAACCTGTTTCTCGCAAGATGTGATTCTGTAGTTCTTCGTGTCCATGCATCAAATATTGCATTGAACAAAAACTTTGATGCAACGTGTGACTGTCGGTTTTCTTTTGAGCTGTACTTTTTGATTTTTTCAACCTGCTCTTCAGACATATCTTTGGGATCCAGAATTTTTTCTGAATAACGCTCAAAAACTTTTGTATACTTTTCTTTATTTGCAAGCTGATTTTTTGGAAGATAGAGTCCGCCAGCCCAGTAAAAAACATTTGTCTTTTTATAACTTGTTACGACAAGAAGATAATCATCGATTTCTTCATCGTAATCAATTCTAAAATTAACAGATGGATATGCTTTTTTTAAAATTGCAACTTCATGATAAAATGTATCTTCTGTGTTTTTGTCAGTGGAATTTGAAAATGCGTATGACCAAATTCCACATAACAAAAATAAAGCTGATAAGACTCTCTTTATATTCATAAACTATTTATTCTTATTAAGAATACGTGTTTCGTATTTTCCAGTTTCGATATCGATGAAACGAACAAAAAGAGAAACTTTGTTGTCATTGTTAAGACTGTTCCAGATTTCATTTGTAAACTCATCGATGTTGCCTTTGATTTCTACAGGTGTAGGTTCACCTTCAAAGCTAGGAAGCGGATTTCCGTCGCCGATATAAGTATGAATGTAATGACCTTTTCCTGCAACTGGTGCATCGTATGTGTAAGTAAAACGCAAAGTGTTGTCAGGATTTCCATTGTCACTTTTCAAAATTGAAAGTGCGTAGTCGTAACCGTTTTCAAAATTCATTACTGAAGAAATACGAGGTGTGTAGTTTGGTGCATCGTGTTCGTATTTACGGCTGCGGAGTGACTGTTCAAAAGTCAAACCAGATTTAAGTCCGTCATAAATTGTGTCTGTCTGATCACCGTTTGTTACGATAGTTGTTTTTCCGAGAACTTTTACGGCAGCATAAATAATGAGGCTAGGATCTCCGGCAATTAAACTTGGATCAAAAGCCTGAGTTCTGATTCCTTCACCGTCTTCAACAAAAACACGATTGCGGCTTCCTGCACTTCTTCCCATTGTCCAATATGCAGCTACTGCTTTTTTTCCATCTTCTGATTTGCCGATGATAATTCCACGGCCAGGATATGCGTTTGATTCTAATTCTGATTTGATTGTTACAGTTTTCATCTTTTTTCCTTGTGTTAAAAAAGGCCAGCCGATTTTCACCGACTGGCCTTTCGTTATCTAGAAATTAATTATTTCTTTGATGTTTTTTTAGTAGCTTTTTTTGCTGGAGCTTTTTTAGCTGTTGCTTTTTTTGCTGGAGCTTTTTTAGCAGGAGCTTTCTTTGCTACTTTTTTTGCAGCTGGTTTTTTAGCTACAGCTTTTTTAGCTGTTGCTTTCTTTGCAGCTGGTTTCTTAGCTGCTGCTTTTTTAGCTGGAGCTTTCTTTGCTGCTTTAGCAGCGAGAACAGCCTGAGCTGCAGCAAGACGTGCGATAGGTACACGGAATGGAGAACAAGAAACATAGTTAAGACCTGCTTCATAACAGAACTTAATAGATTCTGGATCACCACCATGTTCACCACAGATACCACAGTGGAAGTCTGCTTTTACGCTACGTGCTTTTTCAACAGCCATCTTGATGAGAGCACCAACACCGTTTTTGTCGAGTGTTTTGAATGGGTCATCTTCGAGGATGTTGCGTGAGTAGTAAGCATCAAGGAACTTAGCAGCGTCATCACGGCTGTAACCGAATGTCATCTGTGTAAGGTCGTTTGTACCGAAGCTGTAGAAGTCTGCGCTGTTTACGATCTTGTCAGAGAGAACTGCTGCACGTGGAATTTCAATCATTGTACCGATGTTAATATTTACTTTAACACCTTTTTCTTTCTGAACGCGAGCGATAACTGCTTCACATTCTGAACGGATTGTTGCCAATTCGTTTGGTTCACCAACGATAGGAATCATGATATTTGGCTGACATTTAACACCAGATTTCTGGCATTCCATAGCTGCGAGAACTACGGCTTCTGTCTGCATCATGAAGATTTCTGGATATGTGATTGCGAGACGGCATCCACGGTGACCCATCATTGGGTTTGATTCGTGGAGGTCAGCAAAGCGAGCTTCGAGAGCTGAAGCATCGATTCTGTATCCGAGTTCTTTGATTACGTTTACAACTTCATCAAGACCTTTCTTGTCTTTTGGAGTAAATTCGTGGAGAGGTGGATCCAAGAAACGAATGATTACTGGGTGTCCCTTCATTGCTTTGAAGATACCAGCGAAGTCTTTCTGCTGGAGTGGGAGGATCTTTGTAAGTGCTTTTTCGCGCATTTCTTTTGTGTCAGATCCGATCATAGCCTGGAAGTAAGGGAGTTTTGCAGGATCGAAGAACATATGTTCTGTACGGCAGAGACCGATACCTTCTGCACCAAACTTGAATGCGTTTTCTGCATCAGCTGGCTGGTCACCGTTAGCACGAACACCAAATCCTACGATTTTGTTTCCTACAGCTGGAGTACGAACTGAAGCGTTGCGTACTTCATCACACCATTTCAAGAATGTATCGAGTTCTTTAGAAAGTGTAGCTGGTTCTGTAGCGATCTGTCCTTCATAAACGATACCTGTTGTACCGTCGATTGAAAGGAAGTCACCTTCTTTGAATTTTTTACCATCGATGCTGATTGTTTTTGCATCAAGGAATTTAATAGCTTCAACACCAGAAACACAAGGTGTACCCATACCACGAGCTACTACAGCAGCGTGTGATGTACGTCCACCAGTTGCAGTCAAGATACCCTGAGAAGCAACCATTCCGGCGATGTCGTCTGGAGAAGTTTCTTTACGAACGAGAAGAACTTTCTTTCCGTTCTTGTGCCATGCTTCAGCATCAGCAGCAGTAAATACGATCTGTCCACAAGCTGCACCAGGAGATGCGTTAAGTCCAGAAGCGATCTTTACACCTTTAGCAAGAGCTGCTTTGTTGAAAGCTGGGTGCAAAAGCTGGTCAATGTGCTGTGGTTCAACACGAGCGATTGCCATTTCTTTTGTGATGAGTTTTTCTGCTACCATGTCTACTGCCATCTTAACAGCAGCTGCACCTGTACGTTTACCGTTGCGGCACTGGAGCATATAAAGTTTACCCTGCTGGATAGTAAATTCCATATCCTGCATATCGCGGTAATGTTTTTCGAGATTGTTGCGGATCTTTACGAGTTCTGCATAAATCTTTGGATTGTCTTTTGCAAGTTCAGACATGTCTTTTGGTGTACGAATACCAGCTACTACGTCTTCACCCTGAGCGTTGATGAGGTATTCACCATAGAATTTGTTTTCACCTGTTGAAGCGTTACGGCTGAAACATACACCAGTACCAGAGTCGTTACCCATGTTACCGAATACCATTGCCATAACTGTAACAGCTGTTCCTTTGAGACCCTTAATAGCGTTCAATTCACGATACTTGATAGCACGTGGGTTCATCCAAGAACCGAATACAGCGTCGATAGCTGCCCACATCTGTTTTACAGGATCCTGTGGGAAGTCTTCTTTCTTTTCCTGTTTATAAAGAACTTTGTACTTAGAAACGATTTCCTGCAATTCTGCAGTATCGAGTTCTGTATCAAGTTTCTTACCTTTGTGTGATTTTACTTCGTCGATGATTGCTTCGAATTTGTCATGGTCGATTCCCATAGCTACATCAGAGAACATCT
Source organism: Candidatus Treponema scatequi (assembly GCA_018066075.1). GTDB lineage: Bacteria > Spirochaetota > Spirochaetia > Treponematales > Treponemataceae > Treponema_D > Treponema_D scatequi. The sequence goes on along the minus strand of JAGHSB010000239.1, from coordinate 5,823 downwards.
GAATGAAGCGGCGGTATGCGTCCCATGCAAAGCGTGGGTTGTCAGTCTTTTTAGAAAGACCTTCAACTGATTTGTCGTTAAGACCGAGGTTGAGGATTGTATCCATCATACCAGGCATTGATACAGCTGCACCTGAGCGAACTGATACCAAAAGTGGATCGTTTGGATCGCCAAGCTTTTTACCAAAAGCTTTTTCCAATTTTGCAAGGTTTGCAGCAACAGCTTCTTTAAGACCAGCAGGATACTTTCTGTTGTTGTCGTAGAACATCTTACAAACATCTGTAGAAATTGTGAATCCAGGTGGTACTGGAACTCCAATGTTTGTCATTTCAGCAAGGTTAGCACCTTTTCCGCCGAGTTCGGCACGCATGTCAGCGTTACCTTCAGCTTTTCCGTTTCCGAAAAAGTAAACTAATTTGTTTGCCATTGATTTAACTCCGTTATAGGTTAAAAGGATAGAATATTAAAATTATAGTTTGAAAGTTATTTAGTGTCAATGAATTTAAGGCTTTGGAGCATTAAATATGTAAGAAATTATATTTTTTTGCAAAGTCTTTTTTATTTTTTTCAAGTGGAATTTCGTCCGGCGCAAATTCCATCTGAACAAAAACCATCCCTCACCAAGCGGACATCAAAAAAAGACCGCCCCTTTCGAGACGGCCTTTTCGATTTATTAAGAAATCATTTCACTCTAAATTATTTATAGAGGTCAACCAATTTCATTAAGTGATCGTAGCGAGCTTTTGCAACGTCTTCGCTCTTCTTGAAGAGGAATTCTGCACGTTCTGGGAACTTACGAGTAAGTGCTGAGTAACGTGTTTCGTTTGCAAGGAAGTTCTGGTAAGTTCCATCACCTGGTTTTGAAGTCAATGTGAATGGATTCTTTCCTTCTGCCTTGAGAGCTGGGTTGAAGCTGAAGAGATTCCAGTAACCAGCTGCAACAGCTGCTTTCATTTCATCCTGACAGTGGTTCATACCGCCCTTAACACCGTGCAATTCACATGGAGCATAACCGATGATCAATGAAGGACCATTGTAAGCTTCTGCTTCCTGAATTACTTTGAGTGCCTGTGCTGGGTTTGCACCAAGAGCGATCTGTGCTACGTAAACATAACCATAGCTCATAGCGATTTCAGAAAGTGATTTCTTTCCTACTTCTTTACCAGCTGCAGCGAACTGACAGATTTCACCAATGTTAGATGACTTAGATGCCTGTCCACCTGTATTTGAATACATTTCTGTATCGAATACCATAACGTTAACATTTTCACCTGATGCGAGTACATGGTCGAGACCACCGAAACCGATGTCGTATGCCCATCCGTCACCACCCATGATCCAAACAGATTTCTTGTTGAGGTACTGTTTCTTTTCAAGGATTTCTTTAGATGCGTCGCATCCGCATTTTTCAAGTTCTGCAATAAGAACTTTTGTAGGTTCTACGTTGCCAGTTGTTGAATCTTTTGTTTCGATGAATTTTGCAATTGCATCTTTGAGGCTTGCAGGAGCTTTGTCGCCTGCTGCAATTTCGTTGAGTTTTGCAATCAAACTGTCACGGATATATTTCTGTCCAACGTACATACCAAGACCGTGTTCAGCGTTGTCTTCGAACAATGAGTTTGCCCAAGCTGGACCTTTCTTAGAATCTTTGTTTACTGTGTATGGACATGTTGCTGCAGGACCACCCCAGATTGAAGAACATCCTGTTGCATTTGAAATGTACATGTTTTCGCCGAAGAGCTGTGTGATCAAGCGAGCGTAAGAAGTTTCTGCACAACCTGCACATGAACCTGAGAATTCGAGGAGTGGCTGGTTGAACTGGCTGCCTTTAACTGTGTTTTCAGCAATTCCAGAATCTGCTTTCTTTGAAACGTTCTTAACGAGGTAATCCCAAACTGGCTGTTCAGCTGCGCGTGATTCCTGTGGAACCATAGCGATTGCTTTTGTAGGACATACAGTTACACATTCTCCACAACCCATACAATCGAGTGGAGAAACGCTCATTGTATATTTGTACTGAGTTGCTTTTGGTTTTGTATCAACTGCTACAAGACCTGCTGGAGCTGCTTTAACTTCTGCGTCAGAAAGGAGGTAAGGACGAATTGTTGCGTGTGAACATACGAATGCACAGTTGTTACACTGAACACATTTTTCTGCATCCCACTGTGGAACCATAACTGCAGTTCCGCGTTTTTCGTACTGTGAAGCTCCGAGTTCGAACTGACCGTCTGCGCAGTCTTTGAAAGCTGAAACAGGAAGTGAATCACCGTCCATGAGGGCGATTGGGTTCATGAGAGTTTCAACCATCTTAACAACTTTTGCGTCGCCGTCAAGTTTAGCTTTAGCACCATTGTCTTTTGCATCTTTCCAAGAAGCTGGAACTTCTACCTTGTGAAGGGCATCTTTTCCGAGGTCGATGGCTTTGTGGTTCATGTCTACAACGTCCTGACCTTTCTTAGAGAATTTTGCAGTTACTTTTTCTTTCATGTACTGGATAGCTTCTTCAGCTGGGAGTACATTAGCAAGTTTGAAGAATGCTGACTGGAGAACTGTTGATGTTCTCTTTCCAAGACCTACTTCTGTAGCAAGTTTAACAGCATCGATTGTGTAAACTGTGATGTTGTTTTCTGCGATGTAGCGTTTTGCTTCTGCAGGAAGGTTCTTGTCGAGTTCTGCATCATCCCACTGACAGTTGATGAGGAATGTTCCACCTTTCTTAACATCCTGAACCATCTTATATCCTTTGAGGATGTATGACTGGTTATGACATGCTACGAAGTCAGCCTGGTTGATGTAGTAAGGTGATTTAATAGGTTTGTTACCAAAGCGAAGGTGAGAAATTGTAATACCACCAGTTTTCTTTGAGTCATACTGGAAGTAAGCCTGAATGTATTTGTCTGTGTGATCACCGATGATTTTTGTAGAGTCTTTGTTAGCACCTACAGTACCGTCACCACCAATTCCCCAGAATTTACATTCTACTGTTCCAGCTGCTGCTGTGATAGGAGCTGGTTTAACTTCTGGAAGTGAAAGGTTAGTAACATCATCAACGATTCCGAGAGTAAAGCGTGCTTTAGGAGCATCTTTAGCAAGTTCTGTGAATACAGCGAATACTGAGCTTGGTGGTGTATCTTTAGAACCAAGTCCGTAGCGTCCTGCAACGAGTTTAACATCGTTAAGTCCAGCTTCGCGGAGTGTTGTAGCAACATCGAGGTAGAGAGGTTCACCAAGAGATCCTGGTTCCTTTGTTCTGTCGAGTACTGCAACTTTCTTTGCTGTTTTTGGAAGTACTTTAAGGAATGCTTCTGATACCCATGGGCGATACAAGCGAACTTTGATAAGTCCTACTTTTTCTCCCTTAGCGTTGAGGTAGTCAATTACTTCTTCTGCAACATCACAGAAAGAACCCATTGCTACGATTACGCGGTCAGCATCAGCTGCACCATAGTAGTTGAACAAGTCATAGTTTGTTCCGAGTTTAGCATTGATCTTTGCCATGTACTTTTTAACTGTTTCCGGGAGATCAAGGTAAACTGAGTTACAAGCTTCTCTGTGCTGGAAGAAAACGTCTCCGTTTTCGTGTGAACCGCGCATTGAAGGGTTGTTAGGATTTAATGCATGATTTCTGAATGCTTTAACTGCATCCATGTTGCACATTTCTTTGAGATCTTCATAGTCCCAAGTTTCGATTTTCTGAATTTCGTGTGATGTACGGAATCCGTCGAAGAAGTTAAGGAATGGAACGCGTCCTTCGATAGCAGCCAAGTGAGCTACTGGAGCGAGGTCCATAACTTCCTGTGGGTTTGATTCTGCGAGCATTGCAAAACCTGTCTGACGACAAGCATAAACGTCTGAATGATCACCGAAAATGTTCAATGACTGAGAAGCAACACAACGAGCTGAAACGTGGAAAACGCCAGGGAGCTGTTCACCGGCAATCTTGTACATGTTAGGAATCATCAACAAGAGACCCTGTGAAGCTGTAAATGTTGTTGTCAAAGCACCAGAAGCCAAAGAACCGTGAACTGTACCTGAAGCACCTGCTTCTGATTCCATTTCTACGACTTTTGTCTGTGTGCCGAAAATGTTTTTCTGACCGTTTGCAGACCACTGGTCAACAAAGTCAGCCATTGGGGAAGATGGAGTGATAGGGTAAATACCAGCAACTTCTGTGTAAGCATATGCTACGTGAGCTGCTGCCTGGTTACCGTCCATCGACTGCTTTTTTCTGGACATATAATTGTCCTCCTATGAAAGATATTTAAATCCTGAGGCCCGGAGTTTATTCGGGAACAGGAAGTTAAGTTGTGCGTTTTATAGAAAAACGATTGCGAATATTTTACTACTTGATTGGAATTTTTACAAGGGAATGGAGGGAATTAGGGATTGGGAAGTTTGCTTGTGGAGGCGTACGACGCCAAATTCTTACGACGCTGGTGTGAATTTATGTTATAACTGCCACCACGGGCTGCAAATTCCCATTCTGCTTCGGTTGGCAAGCGATAACCTTTCTTTGTCCATTTTTTTGCTTACCAGTTTACCTGTGAACAGCTCAATACAAGTGCTTTGGCAACGCTAGTTGCTTGAGCGAACCAGGCGGAAGCCATAGAAGTCGCCGCGGGCATACGGGATGACGCCGTTCCGGAGACCACACCAGCCGTAGTCAGCGTCGTCGTGCCAGCTACCACCGCGTAGCCCGCGGAAAGACGAGGCAGACACACCAAGAGGGTCAACTAGGTAATCTTCGTTGTCTTTGTACTTGTCGTCATCTACCGAAACAGTCCAATTAAAATAATCATCGCACCATTCCCATACGTTTCCGCTCATATCATATATTCCAAGTCGGTTTGCTTTACTCATTCCGCCTACGATATTTGTTCCTTCAACAGTTATAGTTTCAATACACCAGGCTACTTCACTATAAGTATTGCTTCCACTGTATGTATACTTCCAGTCTTCTTCATTAGGATCTCCGCCTCTTGCACAGAATTCCCATTCGGCTTCGGTTGGCAGGCGGTAGCCGTTTGCTTTAAGATTAATTCCAACTTTATCTTTCCAGTTAGAATAATTAGTTGAACTATCGCTTGTTGGTACTGTTTCACTTAAGTTTGTTGTGTCCTTAAACCAGTCTTCCGGGTCTGTCATTTTTCCACTGCCGTCTGTACTGAAGTCGTATGAATAAACAGGTTCAAGATGACACAGGCTGCTTAACTTGTTGCAGAAAACGATTGCATCAAACCAGTTAGTCATTGTTACAGGGTTTTCATCTTCTGTTCCGTTTGCAGTTGCCTGAGTGCCAAGATTAGTAAAATAAGTTTCACCCATTACGGCTTTAAATAATGCTCTGGTTACTGGATACTGGCTCATTACAAATGAGCTTAGTTTTACTTTACGGCTTGTTGTGAAAAGGATTCCTGATTCATTAGAAGATGATACTGCTATTGCTGCTTGCTGACCTTTTGGTACGGCGACTACTTCGCTTGTTTTAGAAATTGCATTACTGCCTATCTTGATGTTTCCATCAGCATCCATCCAGCCGGCAATGACTTTTGTTCTCTGTGGGTCAGAGGTGTTGCCGTAATCAATTGATGGCGGGTTCTGATTTCCATTTCCACTTGGTGTACTTCCACCACTTGGCGACGAACGTCCTGCAAACACACAAACTGCCATCACGCACAATGCACGTGCGATTCCAATTAAAAACTTTTTCATAATATTACTCCGAAATAAAAAATCTCTCTCGAAAAATGCCCGAAGACAAAACTGTTGTTTCTAGAAATAGTATGAACTGACACCAAATTCTTAGACAGAATTTATGCCGCT
>JAGHSB010000005.1 GCA_018066075.1 Candidatus Treponema scatequi | reverse complement strand
TAATTATATTTTTTCAAACCTGTCGCCGGGCATCTCATCAAAATATTTTGTAAATGTCGTCTCCGCCTCTTCAAGCGTTTTGCAATTAAGTATCTTACTTTTTATATAATGCCCAAACGAAAAATTGTCACAGTAATAAGCAAAAAATCTCTGCATCCTCGTTTCCCAGAATTCCTTCGGCTGATACAGTCTGAGATTCTGAATATATACCATTCCCACCATTAATCTGTCAACAACAAAAGCGCCATCTCTCTCAATCATCAACCCTCTCTCTCTCGCCCCAATTCCTAATTCCTCATTCCCAATTCCCAATTCCTCATTCCTAATTCCTAATTTACAAAATATCCACGGTTTCTGCGCGCTCATTCTTGCAATCATCACACCACTGGCATCAGGTGCTTTTGACATCGCATATTCATACGACGCTACATCTTTTACATTTCCGTTTAATATGACTGGAATTTTATCTTTCATGTTGAGTGCAAGCTGTTCGACAAACTGATAGCGCGGCGGACGGGCGAGCTTTTCTTTTTTTGTTCTCGGGTGAAGAACAAGCTGCTCGACTCCGTTTTTATAAAGCATCTCGCAAAAATCATAAAACTCATCTTCTTTGAAATTTTCGTCACCGAGTCTGAGCTTTACAGAGAGTCTCTGGTGCTTATGAGTTCCATCTGACAAAACTTCTGAATTAAAACTGTCTATTGAATTACGGACTTCTGAGACGAGGCGTTCTGTTTCTTCGCGGGGCTTGAGCATCCACGAAATGCCGGCGCCTGACTTGTAAATTTCCGGTGCGCTGCATCCCATGTTGAGGTCGATTCCAATTCCACCTAAAGCACAAAGCTCTCGCGCACACTCAGCCATAGGCTCGGCGTCTTTACCAGTCAGCTGCCACACAATTTTCTCGCGGCCAAAATCATTAAGCGCATAAAAGCTCTCAAACTGACCGTGAGTCAAAAAAGATGCGGCATTTATCATTTCTGTATAGTACTCGTCACAGCCTCCAAAGTCTTCGATAATCTTTCGAAGCCCCTGATGACTGAGCGTTGCCATAGGCCCGGCAATTAATTTTTTCATTTTTTTAACAATAACACAAAAAAAGTACTTGTTCAAACGCCCAAAATTTTGATATAATCAAATGAAATATTCGAATTAGTTGGTAGAATATTTCATCCTTTCTTCAATTAATTCCCATATACGACTATGTAAAGATTAACCGCGCTTTTTGGCACGAGTTATAATATATTTTTTAAGGAGCTGCACTATGGCATATTTTTTTGAAGAACCATCACACACATTTGGTGAGTACCTTTTAGTACCAGGTTACTCTTCTGCGGAATGTATTCCGACTAACGTTTCACTCAAAACACCATTAGTTCGTTACAACAAGAAAAAGGGCGAAACTTGTCCCCTTACAATGAACATCCCTATGATTTCTGCCGTAATGCAGGCCGTTTCAAACGACACTCTCGCAATTGCTCTTGCAAAAGAAGGTGGAATTTCTTTCATCTACGGATCTCAGACAATCCAGCAGCAGGCTGCGATGATTGCAAAAGTAAAATCTTATAAAGCAGGATTTGTAAGCAGTGACTCTAACATCGGTCCTGATGCAACTCTCGGTGAACTTCAGGCTTTGGTGGAATCTACAGGCCACTCAACTGTTGCAGTAACAGAAGACGGAACTCCAAACGGTAAACTCATGGGAATCATTACAGACCGTGACTACCGCTACAACCAGGTTTCTTCTGATGAAAAAGTTTCAAAATACATGACCCCATTTGAAAAACTCATCACAGGAAAAGTTGGTATTTCTCTCGAAGAAGCAAACGACATCATCTGGGAACACAAAATCAATCAGCTTCCTATCATCGATGACAATAATAAATTGCAGTACCTCGTATTCAGAAAAGATGCTGCAAGCCACGAAGAACATCCAAACGAATTGCTCGATGCAAAAAAACGTTACATCGTTGGTGCCGGAATCAACACACGCGATTATATGGAACGCGTTCCTGCCCTTCTCGACGCAGGAGTTGATGTTCTCTGCCTCGACTCATCAGAAGGATTTTCTGAATGGCAGCGCCGTGCATTGCACGACATTCACGAAAAATGGCCAAACGCTAAAGTAGGTGCTGGAAACGTTGTTGATGCAGAAGGATTTAACTTTTTGGCAGACGCTGGCGCAGACTTCATCAAAATCGGAATCGGCGGCGGATCAATCTGTATCACTCGTGAACAGAAAGGTATCGGACGCGGACAGGCAACAGCAACAATCGAAGTTGCAAAAGCACGCGACGAATACTACAAGAAAACTGGTATCTACATTCCAATCTGTTCAGACGGTGGAATCGTACACGACTATCACATCACACTCGCACTTGCAATGGGCGCTGACTTCGTAATGCTCGGACGCTACTTTGCACGCTTTGATGAGTCTCCGACAAATAAATTAATCGTAAACGGAAACTACGTAAAAGAATACTGGGGCGAAGGAAGTAACCGCGCAAGAAACTGGCAGCGCTACGACCTCGGTGGAGCAAAGAAAATGGCTTTCGAAGAAGGCGTTGACTCTTACGTTCCATATGCCGGAAGCTTGCACGACAATGTTACAATGACAATTTCAAAAGTAACACACACAATGTGTAACTGCGGTGCCCTTTCAATTCCAGAACTTCAGGAAAAAGCAAAGCTCACACTCGTTTCAGCAGCATCAATTTCAGAAGGTTCTGCACACGATGTTATCGTAAAAAATACAAGCATCCGTGCTGAATAAAAATTAGAAAAGATCAGAAAGCCACATCGCAGTATGTGGCTTTTTTTATATCCTCACTGCGTTTTGTCTGCAGTGTTTTTCAGGTGGAATTTATAAAAATGGAAATCAAAAATTTTATCCCGGGATCAGATGAAAAAATAAATCAGCTTTTGCGCTTCACAGCCGAAGTCGACAAGATGACAGGAATCTTCAGAAGAACAATGCTTCTTGATAAATCACGTCACGAAAATGATGCCGAGCATTCATGGCACATTGCATTGATGTGCATGCTTTTCAAAGATTACGCGCCTGCTGGCTGCGATGTTTCGAGAGCCTGCAGAATGTGTCTTGTTCACGACCTTGTAGAAATATATGCCGGAGACACTTTTGCATACGACCCGAAAGCAAATGAAGACAAAGAAAAAAGAGAAAAGCTTGCTGCAGACAAACTCTTTTCAGAATTACCAGAAAACCTTTCAAAAGAGTTCCGTGCGCTATGGGAAGAGTTTGACGAAATGAAAACTCCTGACAGCCGCTATGCAGCTGCAATGGACAGAATCCAGCCTTACCTTCACAACACTCTCACAGACGGCCACACATGGTGCGAAGGAAAGCCGACAATAGAAATGGTAAATAAAAGAATCGGTCCCGCTCTCGAGACAATTCCAGAGCTTAAAGACTGGTACGACAAGAACATCGAAAACGCAGTCGAAAAAGGCTGGTTAAAGAGATAGAATTTTTTAACATTCATGTTTATACTTTTATCGATTAAGAATATTTAAGGAAGTTTTAATATGAAAAAGTTTTTTGCAGTTTTGTTTTTAAGTGGAATTTTCTTAGCCTTTGCAGATGACGGCGGAACAAGAAACCCGAGTGACTGGACTTTCGGAAATATTTATGTCAAAGAGCCGAATCAGTCAATCAGCCTGGAAAATGAATTTCTTTATGTTAATCAGTACAGCCGTAATGTTAAGGCAGTCTTTGACTTCAAAAACCTGACAGACAAAACTGTAAAAGTTCCATGCGCTTTTCCAGTTGTAATTAAAACTCATTACGAATACGACGGCGAATCAATTTGCGCACTTGATTTTCATGTTCAATATGATTCATCTGTTCTTTCACTTGCATTTGACAAAACAGACAATTTAATAAAGACAAATCCGATTGAATATGACAAAAAACTTAGAATCATTCCAATTGAAGAATATAATAAAATAATCAATGATTTTAATAAAACAGGATACAGCGATATCGATAAAAAAGCATTTGATCCTGTAAACATTTCTCTAAACGGAAAAAACATTCCAGTTGCTCAAGTTGGAATTGAAACAGAAGTAATTCAAAATCCTGAAAAAGTTAAAGATGCCTATGGCGAAAAAGATCTCTTTCAGGGAGAAATAATTCTCAAACTTCACTTCTATCACGAAATAGAATTTCCTGCAGGTTCTTCCACTCTCAAAGCAGAATATGCAATCGATACAAGAAAAGGTGCAAGACGCGGAGAAGTTTTCAAAAGCTATTACGACATTTTTACAGGAGGTACATGGTACGGTAACATCAAAAACTTCATTCTTCTGACTGACGGCAGTATTAATGTCAAAAACTCAAACACAAACTTTGAATGCAAATCACTTTTTAACTTCGGCACTTACAATTACAGCCAGGGAACAATTCTGGCAGCAAAAAATTACGCCCCTTCTCCAAATGAATATTTTGAATTTTCAACATCAGCTTACGATGACGAAATGCCAAATGAAAATCTTGAAGACAGAAAACCTTTTCCGTATGTAAAAGATATTTATGCTTCATCATTTCTGCCGGGAAACTTTTCTTCTCACGAAAAAAATTACAACTATGAACCGTCTGCATCATTTGACGGAGATCTTTTAAATGGCTGGACAGAAGGCGTTCAGAATGAAGGAATCGGTGAATGGATTCAGTTTACATTAACAAAACCTGCACTTGGTCCTTTCATGACAAACGGCCTTACACGAATGCGCAAAGAACCGTATTTCTGGGACGAAAAAAAATTTGATGATGCTGATGAACCAGATTCCTGGTATTATAAAAATAACCGAATCAAAGAAATTACAATGGAAAATATCTTAACTCATGAGAAAAAAGATTTATCATTAAAAGACATCTATGCAGGCGAAGCAATTTATGGAGAACAGGAAAGAGGCTGGATTAACAAAAATGTTAATCAGAATATTTCAATTCTCTTTCCAGGAACTTACAGACTTTATATAAAAGACGTTTACAAAAGCGAAAAATGGAACGACACAGTTCTCGGTGAAGTCTGGTTTTATTATCTTGGTGACACAGTCTCTGATATCCTCAAAGAAGAAAGTAATTCCAAAAGAAATTTCTTTCTCAATGAGCTTCAGAAACAGCTTTATAA
>JAGHSB010000016.1 GCA_018066075.1 Candidatus Treponema scatequi | reverse complement strand
TTATGATTCAGGGTATTTATGAAATGTCTGAATTTACTTTAAAGTTCATTAATTCATTTATGGAAACTATGAATAACGCAAGTTCAATAATTAAAGAACGTTGTCCAAAAATCTATTCACAGGAACTGGTAGAACATTTGTTTTTTGATTTTTACACAAAAAATGAATACCTTTGCGAAAAGCTTTCAATTTCGCGAAACACATCCAGCAAATATTTGCATGAACTGGCAGAAGCTGGAATTCTGGTTGAAGAAAAAATTGGTAAAACAAAACTATATAAAAATGCATTCCTTTATAATTTAATCAAGGTTTGGTAAGGGGCGATGGACGCAAAATCAGAACTTGGAACTCTTCCTGAAATTATGAAAATTTTTATAGGTTTTCAGAAAGAACTTTATGCTGCCTAAATTTCCCTATTTCATAACTTCCATATTTGCGATATACTCATTTTATGACAATTCAGAAACGACATCTTTCGGAGAAAAATTTCAATAAAATCAAGAACGCAGTGGCGGACATTCTCGAAGCATTGGGTGCTGACGTTAGCACTGGTGATATTGCGGATACTCCTAAGCGCGTTGCCGAAATGTATGATGAAGTTTTTGAAGGAATGCGCTATACAAATAAAGAGATTGCTGAGCTCTTTGGGCGTTGTTTTGAAATTGCTAAAACTACAGACATGGTCTGTATGACAGATATCGATACTTTCAGTTATTGCGAGCACCATATCGCGCTCATGTACAATATGAAAGTTCATGTGGCTTATATTCCTAAGAAAAAGATTATTGGGCTTTCGAAAATTCCACGAATTGTAGACATGGTTTCTAAAAGACTTCAGCTTCAGGAAAAACTTGGAACTGATATTGCCGACGTTCTCGAAATGATTCTCGAAACAAAAGACGTAATGGTTGTCATCAAGGGCGAGCACTCTTGCGTTACAACCCGTGGAATCCGCAAGCCAGGAACTGTCACAACAACAATGTGCCTCCGCGGCGCTTTCAAGAAAAACGAAAACCTCAGAAAAGAATTTTTGCTTCAGGTTAAGTGAGGTGGAATGAAGCTTTTTGATGTATCTGGAATGAGCTGTGCGTCTTGTGTGAGTCATGTTGAGAGCGCAGTTCGTGAAGTTAAGGGTGTAAAATCTGTAGAAGTAAATCTTCTGACTTCTTCGATGAGTGTGGAATTTGAAAACGAAGACAAGTCTCTCGAAGTAATCGAAGCTGTTTCAAAAGCCGGATACGAAGCAAAAATTCACGGACAGAAAAAAAACAAAATCAATTCAGAAACTAAAAAACTTTTCCATAGATTTTTAATTGCAGCAGTGCTGATGATTCCGCTCATGTATTTTGCAATGGGTGCAGAAAAAAATCTCATCTCTGCAATCATTCAGGCTGTTATTTCACTTGCAATATTAATCATAAACAGAAAGTTTTTCATCAGCGGAACAAAAGCTGTTTTCAATATGGCTCCGAATATGGATACTCTTGTTGCAATGGGTTCAGGAGTTTCGTATCTTTTCAGTCTGTATAATCTTTCGAATAATAATTTTTACAATTTGTATTTTGAAAGCGCTGCGATGATTGTAACTTTGATTACAATTGGAAAAACTCTTGAAAGCTATTCAAAAGGTAAAACGACTGATGCGCTTAAGTCTCTTGCAAAGCTTGCTCCAAAGACAGCAATTGTAATTCGTGATGAAAAAGAAATTGAAACTCCGATTGATCAGGTTTTGATCGGCGATATTGTTGTTGTAAAAACTGGTGATTCAGTTCCGGTTGATGGAATTATTACAAAGGGAAGTGCGAGCTTTAATGAAAGTACTTTAACTGGCGAGAGCATTCCGTGTGACAAGAGTGAAGGACAGAATGTTTTTGCTGCAACGCTTTGTGTGTCTGGAAATGTTTTTGTGCGAGTTGAAAAATCAAATGACCAGACTGCATTTTCTAAGATAGTGGAACTTGTAACTTCGGCATCTGCGTCAAAAGCTCCGATTGCAAAAATTGCAGATAAAGTGAGTGCAGTTTTTGTTCCGGCAGTTTTAGGAATTGCGGTTATTACTTTTTTATGTCATTTCGTAAGTGATTATATTTTTTACGGTGCATTTTCGATGCCGATTTTTTCTGAAGCGCTTTCTTTTGCAATCTGCGTTCTCGTAATAAGCTGTCCGTGCAGTCTGGGCCTTGCAACTCCAGTCAGCATAATGGTCGCAAATGGAATTGCCGCAAAACGAAAAATCCTTTTCAAAACAGCATCTGCCCTCGAAAATGTTTCAAAAATAAATATCTGTGTATTTGATAAAACAGGCACTATCACAAACGGAACTCCAGTCGTAAAGAATATTTTCTTTGCAGAGGACGCAGGAGAAGAACAGACATATCTTCTTTCTTTAATTTATTCCCTTGAGAAAAAGTCATCTCATCCGCTTGCTTTGGCAATCTGCAGATACTGTGAAGAAAAAAAGATTTCTCTTTTAGACGCCGAAAACTTTGAAGAAAAAATCGCATTCGGAATCAAAGCGACTGTCGATGGCAAACAAGTTTGTGCCGGTAACGAAAAATATATTTTTAACTTGTCTAATAGTGTCAGCTACGATGAAAAAAATAACAATCTTGAAAATTCCACTATTAACAAAAACAAAGATGATTGTGAAAAACGCAAAGAGACTTGCAAAAAAATACAAAAAGCCTGCGACAACGGGGAAACTCCTGTTTACTTTTCTGTCGACGAAAAGTTTGTTCTTGCGGTTACTCTTCTTGATGTTGCAAAAACTACAAGCGCTGCTGCAGTTGAAGAATTAAAAAAATTGAACATAGAACCTGTTCTTCTGACAGGCGACAATGAAAAGACTGCCCGTGCAGTTGCAGCTTCCGTGGAAATTGAAAAAGTTTTTGCAGAAGTAACTCCAGAAGAGAAAGCAAAAATTGTTTCGGATCTCGCGGGCATTTCTAAAAAAGTTGCGATGGTTGGTGACGGGGTTAATGATGCGCCGTCTTTGAAAACTGCTTTTATTGGATTTGCGGTTGGATGTGGAACTGATGTTGCGATTGATGCGGCTGATGTTGTGCTTGTTAAAAATGATTTGCGTGATGTCGTTAAGGCTGTGAAAATAAGCCGAAAGGCATTTACAAATATAAAAGAAAATCTTTTCTGGGCATTTTTTTACAATGTGATATGTATTCCGGTCGCGGCTGGTGTTTTTGCTTCAAGTGGAATTATATTAAAGCCGATGTTCGGAGCACTTGCGATGAGTCTTTCGAGCTTCTGCGTCGTAATGAATGCACTCAGATTAAATCTTATGAAGCTGGAGAAGAATGTGAAAAAGACTATACGAATTAATGGTATGATGTGTGAGCATTGTGAAGCTCATGTAAAGAAAGCTCTCGAATCACTCGGGATGTCAGCTGTCGTAAGCCACAAGGAAGGTACTGCGATTGTAGAAGCGCCGGACGAAATTCCACCTGAAACAATAAAAAAGGCAGTAACTGACGCGGGATACGAAGTTATTGAAATATCTTAATACCTGCT
>JAGHSB010000257.1 GCA_018066075.1 Candidatus Treponema scatequi | reverse complement strand
TTAATTATTTCCCTCATTTTATATCTTGTTCTCGTATTTCAAAAGAAGTCAAACCCTGGCGTAATTATATTATGCTTTCTTTTTATCATTTCAATTTACGTCTTGAACATGTATAAAAGCCTGATACTTACTCCAAATGAACTACCGCTTTTATTTTGCTGCATTCTTTTTATTGTTCCTTCTGTTTTCTGCTATATGCCGCATATGATTGCTTTCTTAAATTTTTCAGCAATTTTCATTTATATGGATCTTGCTAAGATTTATAAACCGGAAGGTGCGCATTTAGATTCAACATATTTGATTTTCATTACGGTTCTTGGAATTGTTATTGGCTATGCAAATTCCAAAACAAAGATCAAATCACTTTATCTTTCAAAAAACCTTGATAAAGAAATTAACGCAAAGACAAAGCAGCTGAACGGAATCTCAGACCAGATTGTAAAAACTATTGTATATTCAATTGAAACAAAAGATGAAAATACAAAAGGTCATGCAGAAAGAGTTGCAGATTATGCAGTTAAAATAGGACGCAAATTGAGATGGCAGGATCAGAAATGTACTGAACTCTGGCTTTCTGCTATTTTGCATGATGTTGGTAAGATTGGTATTCCTGATGAAGTTTTAAAGAAAGGTCCTTCATTAACTGATGAAGATTATGAAATTATAAAAAAGCATACTGAATACGGTGAAAAGATTTTACAGAATCTAACTTATTATCCGAAGGCAAGAGTAGTAGCTCGTTCTCATCATGAACGATTTGATGGAACTGGTTATCCTGATGGTCTTGCAGGTAAAGACATTCCGATTGAAGCCAGAATTGTTGCTATTGCAGATGCTTATGTAGCGATGTCTTCAAAACGTTCTCACAGAGAAAAGCTGAGTATGAAAAAAATAATTGAAGAATTGATTGAAGGAAAGTCTTCTCAATTTGATCCTGAGCTGGTAGATGCTTTCCTTGATGTTCTTGACGATGAAGAAAATTAATTTTGCATTAAAACTTCTCTTTAATTATTCCCCCTCCAAGAATAACACCATCTTTGTAAATAACAACCGACTGGCCTGGGGCGACTGCGCGCTGTGGGGTTGAGAAAGTGATTTTGTAGGGAGTTCCGATGTAAGTTAGTGAAGTTCCACTTGAACTGTATGGCTCGATTTTGGCGAGGACTGGTTTTGAGGCAAGTCTGATTTTTACGAGGGCTTCGAAAGGTTCTGCCGGTGCAATATTTGCCGGCCATACAAAATCGTCTGCGATTAAACCGTCTGAGTTTAAGGCATCGTTTGGGGCGAGGACTACGAGATTTTTTTTGGCGTCGATTGCCTGAACGTAGACAGGATAGTTTACTGCTACTCCGAGACCGCGGCGCTGACCGATTGTGTAATGTTCGATTCCGCGGTGACGGCCGAGAACGTGACCATCGAGATCTATGATGTCGCCTTCGATGCTTTTTTTGTCTGAGAACAAAAGATCAAAGTATTCCTGACCGATGAAGTCCTGGCTTTCTTTTCTGGCAGCAGAAGCGAGGTTTGCTTTTTTTGCAAGTTCAAAGACCTCGGCTTTTGTGAGGTTTGCAAGAGGGAACCTTACTTTTTCGAGAGTCTCTGATGAAAGTCTGTATAAGAAATATGTCTGGTCTTTTGTGATGTCTGTTGCGCCTGAAATCATGCATGGTTTTTTGTCTGTTCCAAAGATGCCTGTTTCGGGTCTTACGATTTTGGCGTAGTGACCGGTACAGAAGTAGTCAAAGTTGATGCCGGCCTCGCGAATTCCATCTAAGAATGCTCCGAACTTTACAGTCTGGTTACAGCGGATGCACGGGTTAGGGGTGCGGCCGTTTCTGTATTCATCCTTGAAATATTCGAGGACTTTTTCGCGGTATTGCTTTTTTACGTCAATTACATGGTATTCTATGCCGTGTTGTGTGCAGAAAAGTGTACATTCTGAGACATTTTTTAACTCGCCAGGGCCGAAACAGCTTGCGTGAAGATCTTCGATTTTCATTCCTTCAGGGACAGATCCGTCCCACATGCTCATCGTGACTCCGATAACATGGCATCCGCGTTCTTTGAGTAAAAGTGCTGTTAAAGTGGAATCAACCCCGCCTGACATTCCGACACAGACTGTGTCTCCAGCTTTTGGAAGTTCCGCTTCGATATAATTCATGAAAATCTCCTCAAAAAATTACCGGTATTAACAAATTCCACTTATAAAATTGCCTTGATGTCGTCGAGGGCTTTGACGGCGGAACCTGAGCGGAGGACGGCGTTTTCAAACTTTTCGACTTCTTTTAATTCTGAGTCGAGGATTGTGTCGACAAACTGGTCGGTGGAATATTCGATTTCGGCGCGATCTAAAATCTGGATTGCGAGTTTTGCCATTTTTGGGGCGTGGACTGCTTTGAGGCCGAGGAGGACGTATAAAAATGAGGCTGCGCGGCCGCAGATTTTGTCGCAGATGGAATATTCGAAAAAGTCTTTTCCGCTGTCGATTAAGTCGACGATAGGTTTGAGGCCTTTTTCTGTGCTTTTGATGATGTCGTCATCTTTTACGAGAACGAATGTGTATTCACCGCTTGAGAATATTTCTTTTG
>JAGHSB010000216.1 GCA_018066075.1 Candidatus Treponema scatequi | reverse complement strand
ATTTATTTGTTTATATTTTAATTCCTTAATAATTATGGAGAAAATTTATGGCAGGATTTAAACGCCGTACAAAGAAGTCAGAAGACGAAAACCAGATTGAAGAAAACGAAGCAGTAACAGAAACTGTTTCAGAAGCAGCTCCTAATGAAGAGAGTGCTGAAGCTGCAAATTCCACTGAAAGCGCAGATGCAGAAACAGAAGATGCTGCACCAAAGAAAAAACGCACAGTCGTAAAAAAAGCAGATTCCAAAAAAACAAATCAGAACAACAACCAGTCACAGCCAAATCAGAACCCACAGAACAATCAGAATATCAATAATCAGAACAAACAGAAATTTGGAAACAACAGAGGATTTACAAGAAACATTCCTCAGGAAACTCTTTCTGTTGAAACTCACATGCCTGAAAGCATGCTCAATTCTGGTGAACAGCCAAGACTCGAAATCAATGAACTTACTAAAAAAGGTATGCCAGAACTTCGTGAACTTGCAAAAGAATACGGATTTACAGAAGACGATCTGGCTCCAATGAAAAAGCAGGATTTGATTTTCGTAATCCTCAAGGCACATACAGAACACGGCGGAATTATTTTCGCTTCCGGTGCTCTTGAAATCTTACCTGACGGATACGGATTCCTCCGCTCACCACAGAACTCTTATTTGCCGGGCCCTGATGATATTTACATCAGCCCAAGCCAGATCAGACTTTTTAACCTTAAGACAGGTGATACAGTTTACGGACAGACACGTTCTCCAAAAGAAGGAGAAAAGTTCTTTGCACTTTTGCGCATCGAAACTGTAAACTTTGATGAACCACGCGTTGCTCAGACTCGTGTTCCGTTTGAAAACCTTACACCGCTTTATCCAAATGAAAAACTTAAACTCGAAACTGTTTCAACAGAAGTTTCAACTCGTATCGTAGACCTCTTTGCTCCAATCGGTAAAGGTCAGCGTCTTTTGATTGTTGCGCCTCCAAAAGCAGGTAAGACAATCCTCATGCAGAAAGTTGCAAACGCAATCACGACTAACAACCCGGAAGTATATCTCATCGTCCTTTTGATTGATGAACGCCCTGAAGAAGTTACAGAAATGGAAAGAGCTATCAAAGGCGAAGTTATTTCATCAACATTCGATGAACAGGCTACACGTCACGTTCAGGTTGCAGAAATGGTTCTCGAAAAGGCAAAACGCCTCGTAGAACATAAACGCGATGTAGTTATTTTGCTTGACTCAATTACTCGTCTTGCACGTGCATATAACCAGACAGTTCAGACTTCTGGTAAAGTTCTCTCTGGTGGTGTTGACTCTAACGCACTCTTTAAACCAAAGAGATTCTTCGGAGCGGCTCGTAACGTAGAAGAGGGCGGTTCTTTGACTATCATCTCTACAGCTCTTATCGAAACAGGAAGCCGTATGGATGAAGTTATCTTTGAAGAGTTCAAGGGAACTGGTAACTCAGAAATCGACCTTGACCGCCGCCTTGCAGAACGCCGTTTGTTCCCTGCCATCAACATCAAGAAGTCAGGTACTCGTAAAGAAGAACTTCTTTTGACAGACAGCGAACTTCAGCGCCTCTGGATCTTGAGAAAAGTTCTTAACCCGATGGAAGACGTTGAAATCACAGAACTTATCCTTGACCGCATGAAAAAGTCAAAGACAAACGAAGCTTTCCTTGCCAGCATGAACGCAGGAAGCGCTGCAGTAGAGTAATAATATAGAAAATACCCTAAAAAAGTATGGTGTTTCTCATTGACTAAAAGGGGTATTTTAATTAAAATTGTTTTAATTATTGTTGTGGTATTATTTTAAAATTGCATGCTGACGGTGACGGAATGATAGAAGTGCTTTTTGCACAAGCTAGTGGTGGCCGGGCGTAATACAGGGCAAGAACATAGGAGTTATACAATGAAAAAGGATATTCACCCAGAATACCAGCTTACAAAGATTACTTGCGTTTGCGGTAATGTAATCGAAACACGTTCAACAGTTAAAGACATCAACGTTGAAATTTGTTCAGCTTGCCACCCATTCTTTACTGGTAAGCAGAAACTCGTTGACACAGCAGGACGTATCGACCGCTTCAACAAACGTTACGGTATCAAAGGCGAAAACAAATAATTTTCGTTTTATACAAAGCAGTCTGATTTTTCAGGCTGCTTAAACTTGAATCTGTACTACGGATTTAGTTGTGATTACAGTCTTGAACTCAGACTGCAACCTGCAAGACTTCCGCGTATTCAGATAAATTAAATTTGCGAGTTACGTAAGTTAACCGCATTAAGGGGTTCCATTATGGCACTTACAAAAGAACAGTCTGCATCACTCGTAACAAAGTTCGGTGCAAACGAAAGAGACACTGGTAATACTAAAGTTCAGATCGCTCTTCTTACAGCAAGAGTTGAACAGCTTACAGCACACGTTCAGAACTATCCAAAAGACAAGAGTGCAAAACGCTCTCTCTTGAAGGTAATCGGACAGCGCAAAAAGCTCTTGAAGTATCTCCAGACAACAGATCTTGAAACATACCGCTCACTTATCAAAGAACTTGGTTTGCGTAAGTAAGTTTCTAAGTGTTATAAATCCTGTTTCAATTTTGAGACAGGATTTTTTATACAAATTAATTTGGAGGACAAAAAGGGATAAGGTAGGAAACAAGATAAAAGAAATTATTTGAGAAAATTTTTGGTGGAACTTATAAAACCGAAAATTTTTTCTTGATTGCTCATCTTATGAAGTGCGATAGTTTTTTTTATTTTGTTTCTTATTTTTCTTTTGTCCTCCGTAACAGGAGAAATACATGTCAGTAGAAAGAGTAACTTACCGACTTGGTGATGCTGATTTCATCCTCGAAACAGGAAAGATCGGTAAACAGGCTAACGGTTGTGTTTACGCTCAGTGGGGCGGAGCAGCTGTTATCGCTACAATTTGTGCTTCTTCAAATGTAACAGAAGGACAGGACTTCGTTCCAGTTACAGTTGAGTACAATGAAAAATTCTATGCTGCAGGAAAAATTCCTGGAGGCTTTGTAAAACGTGAAGGTCGTCCAAAGGACAAAGAAATCTTGGTTTCTCGTCTCATCGACCGTCCAATGCGTCCACTCTTTGAACCATCATTTGGTCACGAACTTCAGATTGTTCCAACTTGTGTATCAGCAGACGGCGAACACACACAGGACATTCTCGCAGTACTCGCAGCAAGTGCCGCAACATCAATTTCAGACATTCCATTCCACGGACCAGTAGCAGCTTGTCGTATTGGTTTCAAAGACGGAAAATATATCGTTAACCCGACATTCAAAGAAATCGAAGAAGGCGACATGGAAATCGTTGTAGCCGGAACTAAAGACGGTTTCACAATGGTTGAAGGTGGAGCTAACGAAGTATCAGAAGAAGTAATGCTCGGTGCACTTGCAGAAGCTGATAAGTTTATTAAAGAAATGTGTATCCTTCAGGAAGAGCTCGTTAAGAAATGCGGAAAGGCAAAACTTCCTCTTAATCCACTTGATGTTACACTTGAAAATAAAGAAGCCATCGAAGCTGAAGCAACTCCATTATTGAAAGAAGCTTGCTTCCAGGATGGAAAACAGAACCGCGGTGAAGCAGTTTCAAAAGTAATCAGAGATTTGACAGCAAAACATGAAGAACAGCTTTCTGACCCAGTTCAGCAGAAGCTCTTTATGACTTTGATTGACGACATTCAGTACAACCTCCTCAGAAAATCAATTCTTGATGACGGAGTTCGTATTGACGGACGCAAGACTGATGAAATCAGACCTATCACTTGTGAAATCAACGTACTTCCAAGACCACACGGATCAGCACTCTTCACACGTGGTGAAACTCAGTCTCTCGCTGTATGTACACTCGGTACAACAATGGATGAACAGGTTTACGACGATATCGACGGAGACCGCTCAGAACACTTCATCCTCCATTATAACTTCCCGCCATATTCAGTTGGTGAAACAGGAAAACTTACAACAGGACGCCGCGAAATCGGACACGGAAACTTGGCTCGCAGATCGCTTGCACCAATGGTTCCATCTCGCGAAGAATTTCCTTACACAGTACGCGTAGTATCTGAAATCATGGAATCTAACGGTTCTTCTTCTCAGGCTTCTACTTGTGGTGGATGTCTCTCAATGCTCGCAGCTGGTGTTCCAATGAAGAAAATGGTTGCCGGAATTGCTATGGGACTTATCACAGAAGCAGAAGGCGACAATCCTTACGGACGCTATAAGATTTTGTCTGATATCCTTGGTGAAGAAGATCACCTTGGTGATATGGACTTTAAAGTAGCCGGAACAGAAGATGGTATTACTGGTTTCCAGATGGATATCAAGATTGCCGGTGTTACAACTGAAATCATGAAAAAAGCTTTGGAACAGGCTCGTGTTGGACGTATGCACATCCTCGGAAAAATGAAGGAATGCATTGATAAACCAGCTGAAATCAGCCCATACGCTCCAAAGATTCTTACTATGAAGATTCCAGTAGACAAAATTGGTGCCCTCATCGGACCTGGCGGAAAGAACGTTAAAGCTCTCTGCGCACAGTATGGTGTTACAATCAACACTGACGATGACGGAACAGTTACAATCTACGGTAAAACTGGAACAAGTGCAGAAGAAGCTAAGAAAGCAGTTAAGGGAATCACAGAAGATCCAGAAGTTGGAACAATCTACAACGGTACAGTTAAGTCTATCAAAGACTTTGGTGCATTCGTTGAAATTCTTCCTGGAAAAGAAGGTCTCTGCCACATTTCTAAGCTCTCACGCGGTCGTGTAGAAAAAGTAACAGACGTCCTCAAAGAAGGCCAGCAGATCCCAGTAAAATTGCTCGAAGTTGACCAGCGCGGTCGTCTCCAGCTTTCTTACATCGATGCACTTGAAGAACAATCTAAATAGTTTCATATAGTGGAACTTATGAAAGCAGCTGCCAAAATGGTGGCTGCTTTTTTATTGCCAGTCGCTGCCTTCCTTCTCGTATTTTTTAATCCCATATTAATTTCGACAAAGAGACTATTCCATTTTATATGACTATTTTCCTGTTCTTTGATATAATATTTGTATGAACAAAGTTGATATTAAGTGCATTGCTCAGAACGGGGCTGTGATTCCTCAGTATAAGACTAAAGGGGCTGCAGGCGCCGATATTTGTGCGTTACTTGAAAATTCCATTACAATAAAACCTTTTGAAAGGGCTATGATTCCTACGGGATTGTTTTTTGAAATACCTGTGGGATACGAAATACAGGTGAGACCTCGAAGCGGGCTTGCTGCAAAGAACGGAGTGACTGTTTTGAATACTCCGGGGACAATTGACAGTGATTACCGCGGAGAAGTAAAAGTCATTTTGATTAATCTTGGAAAAGAAGACTTTGTAATTAATAACGGTGACAGAATTGCGCAGATGATTGTTGCTCCTGTGACAATCGGAAACTTTATTAAAACAGATAAACTTTCAGAAACTGAACGAGGAGAAGGCGGGTTCGGTTCTACTGGAAAAAAATAAAAATGGATTTTGAGAACATCAAAAAAACTGCAATAGAAAAGATTTTTCTTGTACTTGCATTTTCGAAAAGAAAATTTATTAACCTCAAGTTTAGATACAGAATGTATAAGGATAATTATCTTGTCCGATACATCGTAAAAGAACTTTTGCTTTATTTTGCCTTGATGTTCTTTTTCTATTTCATTGTATTTTTCGTAAATCAAATTCTTGTAATGATGGGAAAACTTCTCGGAAAAAATCTTCCGCTCTGGGATGTAATCCTGCTCATGTTCTATTCTTTACCGTCAATTGTTTCTCAGACGGCACCATTTGCTGTGTTGACTGGTTTCTTGATGTGTCTTGGAAGAATGAACAGTGACAACGAAGTTTTGATTTTAAGGGCATCTGGACAGAATCCTAGGACTATGATTCTTGTTCCGGTTTTAGTAATCGGATTGATAGTTTCACTTTTTTCTTTTTATGTTAATGACTTTCTTTTGCCGGCGAGTCTTATTAAATATAAAGAGCAGTATTTGATAAGTCTTTCAAGAAATCCGTTTATCGAAATTGAATCAAACTCAGTAAAAAAATTAAATGACAAGACAATTATCACAGGTGAAGTAAAAAACTCAATGATTTCCGATGTAGTTTTCCTTGATAGAGATGATGAAGGAAATCAGAGAATCATTGCTGCAAAACAGTCTACGGTAGACACAGCAGAAGAAGCCGGTGTAAGTATGCAGCTTAATATGAATGATGCAAATGTAATTGTAATTGATAGAAATAAAACAGATGACTTTAGTTTGATTTTGGCTGATAAAATGAGATTGAATATTTTTGAATCTTCATTTATTGATCCGACGACAGGTGCATCTCCAAATGAAATGACTACATTTGATATTTATAAGGAAATCCGAAAGATTAAAGCTTCTGAAAATTACTCAAAAGAAACTCTTAATCAGTATGTAATAGAATTTAATAAAAAGTTTGCTCTGTCATTTGGTGCGATTTTCTTTGCATTTATTGCATTGCCGCTTGCACTTATTTTAGGTAAGCAGAACGGACTTATAATCGGATTTTTCATCGGTGTTGTGATTTCTCTCATTTACTGGTGTTTAATCTGGATTTTCATGCTTGCAGGTTACAGAATAGGATTAAATGGATTTTTATCTATGTGGATTCCAAATTTTGTAGTCGGGGCAGTGGGACTTTATTTTTATTCAATAATGATAAAGCAATAGAGGAAAAAAATAGAAATGAAAGTTGTAAGATATGTATTCAAAATGTATTTTCCTCTTATGTTTGGTATTCTTGGTCTTTTTGTTGCAGGTTTCGAAATTCTTGATTTGTTTTTGAATATCTGGCAATACATTTTTAATAGTGTTCCGGTAAAAACAGTTTTGTATATCCTTTTTCTGTATCTTCCAAAAGCTGTTACATATTCACTTCCGCTTTCGATGCTTTTTGCAACATGCTATATGATCAGTCAGTTTTCCTATCAAAATGAACTTGTAGCATTTTTTGCTTCTGGAGTTTCATATTTCAGACTCATGTTTCCGCTTATCATTTTTGCAGCTGTTATGACTGGTACTTTTATCGTTTTTGAAAATAAAGTTGTTGTCCCGTGCTATAAAACTTACAATGAATTAAAAAATGAAAGCATTCATGTTAAACAGGATGCAAATAACAATAACATTGTAATCAGAAGTGAAAACGGTAAAATAATCTATAAGGCTGACCTTTATGAAGATTTAGAAAAAAAACTTCATGGTGTATTGATAATTGTCAGAAATGATGACGGCGAGGTAAATTCCATCGTAAAAGCAAATAATGCAGTATGGAAAGAAGAAGAAAATAAATGGATCCTTTCATCTGCAGTAAACTATGACATTGATGAAAACGGTGAAATGAAGAAAACTTTATTAAAAAGTGAAATCGAAGAAATGCTGACAGAGTCTCCTGATTCTTTCAAAAATAATAAAGTTGACGTTGAAACAATAACAATAAAAGAAGCAAAACAATATCTCAAATACTTAAAAAGAACGGGACTTCCTTCGGGTGAGGCGAGAAGTGTTTATTACAAAAAATATTCATTCTCATTTGTCCTTTTGATTGTAACTCTTCTTGCAATCGGACTTACGGGCCGATCAAGACGAAATGTAATTATCATAAGCCTTGTCCTTTCAGGAACCGCATCAGTCTGTTTCTATGTATTGCAGATGGTAACTATGAATCTTGCCAAGTTTGGAATTGTAACCCCGATGGCAGGTGCGTGGTTTCCTGTAGTAGTGTTCCTTATATTAAGTGTAATTTTACTGAGAAATTCCAAAACCTGATGAAAAAAAAGGCATTTTTCGGTAAAATAAAGGCAATAAGTGGGAGCAATAAAAAATAATGAGC
This sequence comes from Candidatus Treponema scatequi, assembly GCA_018066075.1. Lineage (GTDB taxonomy): Bacteria > Spirochaetota > Spirochaetia > Treponematales > Treponemataceae > Treponema_D > Treponema_D scatequi. The sequence continues at coordinate 1,125 of JAGHSB010000216.1, read as the reverse complement.
AATATTTTTAACATTATTCATAAAAATAAATATTCTCGTGCAAGAACTGGCGTTTTGACTTTACCTCATGGAACAGTTCAGACTCCGGTTTTTATGCCAGTCGGAACAAATGCAACGGTTAAGGCAATTACAATCGACGACCTTAACGAAATCGGTTTTGAAATTATTCTTGCAAATACATATCATCTTTATTTGAGACCAGGAGCTGACCTCATCTCAGAAATGGGCGGACTTCATGGTTTTTCAAAATGGAATAAAAACTTTTTGACAGATTCAGGCGGTTTTCAGGTTTTTTCTCTTTCAAAACTCAGAAAAATTACTGATGAAGGCGCAAAGTTTCAGAGCAACATTGACGGAAGCTATCACATGTTCACTCCTGAAAATGTTGTCGACACTCAGGTTAAATTTAATTCTGACATTCAGATGCAGCTTGATGTCTGTTCGGGATGGGGCGTAAGCCGCAAGGAAGCTGTTGAAGCTTTGAGAATTACTTCTGACTGGCTTTTGCGTGCAAAGAAGCGCTATGAAGAACAGAAAGAAAAAGGCTACAAGGGAATTTTGTTTCCGATTGTTCAGGGTAATTTTTTTGAAGATTTGAGAAAGCAGTCTGCAGAGTTTGTTGCAGGTTTAGATTTTGATGGAATTGCTATCGGCGGTTTATCTGTCGGAGAGCCTAAAGAAGAATATGCAAAGTTTTTAAATTACACAGTCGGATGCCTTCCTGAAGACAAACCGAAATATGTTATGGGAATCGGAACTCCCGACTATATTCTTGATGCAATTGCAAACGGAATCGATATGTTTGACTGCGTTCTTCCGACTCGAAATGCACGAAACGGATCATATTTTACTCACGACGGAATGCTTTCGATTAAACAGGAAAGATTTATTCACGACGCAGGTCCTATAGATCCTGAATGTAACTGTAAAGTTTGTAAGACTTATAGCCGCTCATATTTAAGGCACATATTTAAAGCCCAGGAAATCCTGAGCAGCATGCTTGCTTCTTATCACAACCTTTATTTCTTGAATAATCTTGTGAAAGAAGCTCGCGAATCAATTAATAACGACAGGTTTGAAGAATACAGAGAAATCTTTTTGAAGCGATTTAAAGCAGGAGAGATC
>JAGHSB010000092.1 GCA_018066075.1 Candidatus Treponema scatequi | reverse complement strand
AAATGCGTGTAAGTGATTCATTAAAACGAATATCAAATAATAGAAATAAGCAGCTTTTTCAGTGGTCAGTCACAGAAGGTCTTGAAATGCCGGATGGTTCTTATCTTGCAGAATTTAAAGATCCCGTAAAAGTTCTTGAATATATTTCTCAGATGGATGTAAATGGAATTTTCGTATTAAAAGATTATCACCATTATATGAATGATCCTGTTGTAATCAGAAAGCTTCGTGATTTGAGTCATTCATTAAAATTAACAATGAAAAATGTTCTGTTTCTTTCTCCAATGTTAAAAGTTCCTGCAGAACTTGAAAAAGAAGTTGCAGTTATTGATTTTAAATTACCAGAAAAAGAAGAACTTATTGAAATTGTAAAAAGCATTGCCGACAGTGTTGGTGGTAAAAGTACAGAAGAGATTAAAAATGAAGATTTCTTAAATAAAGTTGTTGAAGCTGCTCTTGGATTAACAGCAGAAGAAGCAGAAAACGTTTTTGCTAAATCAATCGTAGAAAACGGTGATTTTAATCTCAAGACTATTCTTGCTGAAAAAGAACAAATAATCAGAAAATCCGGTGTACTTGAATATTATCATGCAAATGAAGAAATGAAAGAAGTCGGAGGTCTTGAACAACTTAAGATCTGGCTAACAAAAAGAGGCAAGGCATTCAGCATTAAGGCTAGAGAATTTGGCCTCCCAGAACCGAGAGGTATCCTTTTACTGGGTATTCCTGGTTGTGGTAAAAGTTTGACTGCAAAAGCTATAAGCAGTATGTGGCAGCTTCCGCTTTTGAAACTTGATGTTGGAAAAGTGTTTTCTAGTCTTGTTGGTTCAAGTGAAGAAAATGTCAGACGAGCAATTGCAACAGCAGAAAGTATTGCACCCTCAATTTTATGGCTTGATGAAATGGAAAAAGGATTTTCTGGCTTAAGTTCTTCTGGACAGACTGACGGTGGAACTACTGCTCGTGTATTTGGAACTTTCTTAACATGGCTTCAGGAAAAGAAATCATCTGTCTTTGTTGTTGCTACATGTAACAATGTAAAAGAACTTCCACCAGAACTTTTACGAAAAGGACGTTTTGATGAAATTTTCTTTGTTGATCTTCCATCAAGAGAAGAAAGAAAAGATATTTTTAAAATTCACCTTGAGAAAAGAAAAAGAAATCCTGAAAACTTTAATCTTGAAAAACTTGCAGATGAAACTAAAGAATTTGCAGGTTCAGAAATTGAAGAAATTGTTGTTGCTGGTTTGTATGATGCTTTTGATGAGGGTGTTGATTTGCAGCAGAAACATCTTGATTCTGTAATTTCCACAATGGTTCCACTTAGTAAAACTATGGGCGACCAAATTAAAGGTATCAGAGAATGGGCCAAAATAAGGGCAAGAAAAGCAAGTAATACAACTTGGGAAGATGATTCTTCAAATGTTAGAAAGCTTGAATTAGGTAAATAAACTGGAGAAAAAAATGCAGAGTTCATATTTTTATATTGCAAAAGTAACTGATAATCAGGATGAAGATAAATTAAATCGTGTAAAAGTTACAACTCAGTTAAAAGATGAATCAGTTTCATTCTGGTTACCATGTCTTACTGCAATGGCAGGAGATGGTATAGGGTTTACATCATTGCCAGAAATTGATGATCAGGTTTTAGTATTGGCATTTGGTCCTGAAAGGGATAAACAAATTGTTATTGGCAGTTTCTGGAATGAAAATGCACAACCTGCTGAAAGTGGTGAAAATAGTGATGCTGATTTAAATGGAGATGGTAACAACTCATTAAATTTCATTAAATCTCGAGCAGAGAATATGCTTATCTTTGATGATACTGATGGAAAAGAAAAAATACAGATGATTCTTTCTGGTAATAAAACAAGAATCGAATTGGATAATGAAAATGAACTTATCAATATTGAAACAGATAAAGATTTTGCTTTATCCGCAAAAGGTGCAATTTCAATTTCTGCTGAAGAAGAAATAAGCATGAAATCAAAAAAAGCTTTTACTATTGAAAGTGATGATTTTAATATTAAAGCTAAAAAAGAAATTGGTATTGAAGCAAGTAAAGATATGACTCTTAAAGGATCTGGTATTGCTTTGAATTAAAGAGGTTAGAAATGTCTAAAAAAGAAGAACTTGAAATTTCAATTTCAAATACTGGAGAAGTTACAATTAATGTAATTGGAGCAAAAGGTAAGTCATGTATTGATATGACAAAAGATTTAGAAGAAAGTCTTGGTCTTGTAAAAAGTTTTGAAAAGAAATCAGAATTTTATCAACAGGAAGATAATACAAATTCTCATATTTATACAGGAGAAAATACATAATGTCAGATTCAATAAAATTTACATTACCTTTTGGCTATGAAGAAAATGATAAAACATATCGAAATGGTATTATGCATCTTGCAACCACAGGTGATGAACTTGAAATTCAAGATGCGGATGAAGCTGGAATGAATACAAGATACAGAGATATGCTTTTAATGACAAAAGTAATTGATGAGCTTGACGGGTTAAAACCTGTAACACTTGATATCATTAAAAATTTATATGAACCTGATTTTATATATCTTCAACTTTTGTATCGACAGCTCAATGGAGAAATGGGATCTTCTATTACAACTCGTTGTCCTGGTTGTGGTGCTATTTCTGAAATCAAGCTTTCCGATGTTTATAGAGATATGAGTATGTA
>JAGHSB010000185.1 GCA_018066075.1 Candidatus Treponema scatequi | reverse complement strand
ATATACATCAGAAAGATATTCATAATCATTGTTACGTCTATATGGACGGGAATACCATGTGTGTCCGTATGTTGCAAAGCCATGTTCATCAATTGTGAAAGCAGTATGTGTAGTCTGTTCACCCCAGTCATCGTAATTTTCACAATTAAAGAATGCGACTCTTCCTTTTGATTTTAAATTTGAATGGATTTTGCTTAAATCATATAAATCAGTGAGATGCGGACCATTTCTCATATCCTTGATTGTTGATTCATAACAGAAACCGAGATCATATTCTTCCGTGATCATATTTCCGTCTTGTTGTTTTACGAAGGTAAGTTTTTTTAAATCATTTGATCCGGATTTGCTTTCGTAAACATCACAGTAAAAGTGATATCCGTAATGCAAATCAGTTTTGAGTACATAATTATATGTATAATCATTTGTGCTTGAACTTTCAATCTTTGTTAAACCTTTTCCAGACATGATTCCTGTATTGTTTTTGGAATCTCTTACGATATAGAAGGGGTATATACTGTGATAATAGTTTTTAATTTCCTTTTTTCCGCTGCAATATGAAACAAAGCTCTTACTGATATCGACTTTTTCATCAGGAACTGGATATTCAAAACAGTTAACAATTTCGATTTTATCAAGAGGTTTTACTTCAAAAATCTGATTGTCAATTCCATATATTACACTTTCTTCACATGCAGTATATGAGCCATATCCATCCAGTTTATCCTGAATCAACCATTTTGTATTATTGTCATTTTTACAGGCATCCGACTTTAAAACAGGAATTGCTAAAAATCCGCCGAAACACCATCCTTCTTTTTTGCCGTCAGAAACTTTGTACCAGTAATCAGAAATATTACCGATTACATCCGGTTCTTCAGTATGTTCTATAATTGTTACTTTTGTTCCGTAATCCAAAGCTGAAATTTCTTTTGCAGATGTTGAAGGGGAATTTCTGAGTTTTAATCTACTTAAAAAATCAGGCATCCCGTTTTCATCAGAAGAATATACAAATGCAAAATTGATGATTTTCTTTTTTTCTTCGTCAGTATTTACGTCAGAATTGTTCTGGTCGTTTTCTTTATCCAGAGCAATATTCTGCTGAATTGCAAATTCTGTAAAATATTCGTCTCTGGTATTTACTTTGATTGTGAGATTGTTTGTCTGTACGAGATTATAGATTGAATATGGAATGTCAAAAGCATTGATTCCGATTGTCTTAAAGTTTTCTGAATACTGAATTTCTTCAGCAACAGTTTTGTACATTTCTAAAAGTTCTTCCGGGGTGTAATTAAGTATTTCTAAAAGTTTCTGTATTTCTTCGTTATTTGTTTCTTTCGCATAATCAACAGGTGTTTTGCCGTTGTTGTCTGGAATATTGTAAATACGTTTTCTATCATATAAATAGCGTACTACATCAAGATTTTCTGAAATAATTGCAGCTGTTAAAAGTGTTTTATTGTATTTATCTGAATAATTTGCATAAGTTTCAAGGTTAAGTTCTTCACATAATGAATAGCATGCTTTTTCTGCAAGCAGATTGTAAGGTGTTGTTTCTGCCTGCATATTTTTGCCGTCATATTTTTGTAAAAGATGATGACATAGATTTGCAATTCTTTTGTGAACCATGCTGCCAGGAATATAATGAGTTAACCACTGGTTCTGGTTTTCATTCATCAGAGTCGAAATGATTAAATTAATTTCTGCAGCAGGAAGTTTGTCACGGACATTGTTAACTATATTATATGCCCATGTATTGTTATTTTCTAAGGCAAGTGGAATTAATCTCGCTGCCATATCAGCAGGAAACTTCATTTCATTAATATTACAGTTTATCTGTTTCTTTTTTCCTTTAACTTTTGTTTCGAGAGTTAAAAATTCATTGCCGTTGTAATCGATAAATGTTATTTTCTGGTTTTTGGGAATGTCGAATGTAGAATGAATGGTTTCTGAATAATCCATAACATTCAAATCAACAGGATTTATATATGTATATCCTTTGATAGTTTCTGTCGTGAAAGGTGTTGTAACAGGTCCTGGGGTGGCAGAAGATGTCTTTTTGTTTTTGCAGCTTAAGAAAAGACAGCAGAAAATTGAAATAAAAATTAAAAATACTTTTTTACTCATAGATAAAATCGACTCCTTTTAGCTAAAGTTAATTAAAATAATTTTTCTGATATTCGGCAACTGTATTACCATCTTCCATTGCGCGTTCATCAGGCAGCCAGTCATATTTTTCACGCAAAGCAGAAACGGCATCTTTTGAATTCTGTTTTTCTTCAAGAACTGCAAGATATTCCTTTTTGAAATCGTCCTGCGAAAGCTGTTCTTCTTTGTGATCAATATTTATGTCAGTTAAATACCACTGGTCTTTTTTATAAGTACAGGTAACAGTTGCATTGCATCTGTCAATTGTGAGCGGAGTATCTTTTCCGCCTGTGTAAATAAAGTTATAGCAAACATTGAAAGTTTGAGAAGTTCCATCTGCAGAAAGGGCAGATTGAGAAGCATCAGACGAAGCCTGCTTTTTAGAAGAAAGTTTTTTGATGTTTTCTACTTCTTCTTTTGTCTGCGGCATAAATCTGTTGTAAGCACTTTCGCCATTGATCTTAAAATCTGTAATTCCGAAAACCCAATAGTTCATAAGTTCTGGGCGGGTGAGCCAGAGTTCTGGAGTGAGCGAGGCATTTTTTGCTTCGAAGGCTTCACGGGTTTTCTGAGTTACATATATGTTTGAAACCATGCTGATGAGTTCTTTCGGAGTTCTGTTTTTTGCAACGAGATTCATAAGGTTTGTGTCGAGGTTGTGAAAACCTGAATAGTAAGTTTCGATTGCCTGTTCAGCGCTCAGATTTTTTGCACAAGGCTTTTCAAGGTTTTCAAGATGTGTTTTATATGCGATGTTTGAAATTACTGCGATTGCTGCAAGAGAAAGAATTATTGCGGTTGCATAGCGCTTGAAAATTCTTTTTTGAATTGTCTTTAGTTCCTGTTTTTTTGCATTTTTTGATGCGCGTTTTTCAAAGTCTTTGTCTGAGACTTTTGTCGTTCTGATTACTTTTGTATAGATTCCGTCGTCGGAAAGACCGAGTTCTTTCTGCAAAAGCTTTAAGTCGATTAATGATTTTTCCCTTTCATATTGGTTGTCAATGTGAAAGCCCATGTTTATGTTTAGGGCGAGGGCCGGGGAAATTCCATTTACCATATTTTCAATTTCGATGAAGTTTGAATCAGTGATGTCTTCCTGTCTTGCAGAAGTTTCTGTTTTCATGAAAGGAAAAACTTTTGAAAGAGTGTAATATGCGAGAACGCTCTGAAAGAAAATGAGCGCGTTGTTTTTTGAAAGCTGAAAGTTTCGCCAGAAGCCCTGAAGGTTTGCGTAATCTTTTTCGTTCTGGTTTGAAGCGCAGAGGTCAAAAATATTTTCAGGTAAAAATAAAAGTTCTACCTGAACTTTATCTGGATCTGATTTGCCTGGTTTTTCGCTGTATAAAATTCCGCCGAGTCCGACGTTTGGTAATTCTGTTTTTAATTCGATTGCTTTTGAGAGGGCAGAAATCAATGCGTATGTGAGCCGTGCTTTTTCTTCTTCGTTATGGCTTAAAATTATTTCGAGTGCGTTTTTACCGCCTGCGTTTTCACCTTCAAAAAAGACTTTCTCATCTTTGACAGTTGTCCCCGTAAAACTCCAGCTTTTAAACTGAATGTTGTTGTCAAAAAGATAGAACTTTGTGTAAATTCCACTTTCTGAAAAATTAAGGCCCTGGGCACTTCTTGAAAAACTGTTTTCTGAAAGCCCTGTGTTCAAGTAAACTTTTTTTCTGTCGGAGTAAGCAATATTCATATGATTATTATAGAAAAAAACAGCGAATAAATCCATATAAAGCAGGCGGGTATTGGAATGGATAAAAGGGTTTGTATAAGATATTTGCTTAGCAAAATGAGTTGTTTTTTTGTCAAAATCGTTCTAAATCTATTGACACTTTTTCGTCATTTTATTAATATACAATCATTCCGCGGGGATGGTGGAATTGGTAGACACGCTAGCTTGAGGTGCTAGTGGCGAGAGCTGTGCCTGTTCAAGTCAGGTTCTCCGCATAAGGATTGACTAAACAGTCAATCCTTTTTTTTTGCATTTTTAAGTTTCTATAATTTTGATTAAAAAAGAGGAAAAGCTATGCTTGCTGTATTTGTAAATTGTATTGCGGTTATCGTTGGTTCTTTAATTGGAATTTTATTTGCAAAAAAGATTTCTGATAATATGTCTGAAATCATTCAGACAGCTGCCGGAGTTATAACTGTTGTTCTTGGACTTCAGATGGCTTTCAAATTTCAGAATGTCATCTATCTTGCGCTTTCTCTTTTTATAGGTGGAATTGTCGGAACCGCGCTAGACCTTGACGGAAAGATTTTAGGAATCGGAAACACAATCGGAAAACTTCTTCCAAAAAATTCTGCAGCAAATGCAGATAACAATTCAAATACTGCTTCATCAAATTCCACAAACTTCGGCTATGCTTTTTTGAATGCTTCGTGTCTTTTCTGCGTCGGAGCGATGTCAATTCTCGGATCATTCGAAGCCGGAATCAGTAAAAACTATACGATCATTTTTACAAAATCAATTCTCGACGGATTTATGGCAATTACATTTGCAGCTTCAATGGGAATCGGAACAATGTTTTCATTTGTTGCGATTTTCGTTTACCAGGGACTTTTGACTTTGCTTTCAACTTTTTTGCAGCCGTTCGTAACAGAACAGATGCTCGCAGAAATTACTGGCGTCGGTGGTGCGATGATCGTAATGATCGGTATCAATCTTTTAGGACTTAAAAAAATCAAGACAGCAAATTATCTTCCGGGAATTATTTTTGTTGTAATTTTTGTTCTGCTTGATCCGTATTTCATGCAGTTTAAGGATTTGATTCTTCATTAATTTTAAGGGGAATTTATGGCAAAGTTTATTTGTGTCTGCTTATCAAGCACAATTCAGAGAACAGTTTCATTTAAAAATCTCGAACTTGAAAATGTAAACCGTTCAACTCACTACAGACAGGATGCTTCTGGAAAGGCAATTAATTCTGCGCGTGACTTGAATCAGCTTGAGAAGGGAAGCGTAAAGTGTTTCTGTCCGCTTGGTGAAAAGAATAAAGATTTGTTTGTGGAACTTGCCCAAAATGACAACCTCGAGATTGATTATGTAACTGTTCCGGGCTTTACAAGAGAATGCTGGACACTTTTAAACAGACTCAACAATACGACTACAGAAATTGTTGTCGGTGAACCATCATTTGACGATGAAATCAAAGACCGCGAAGCAAAGATATTAACTCTTATCGAAAAAAATCTCAAAGAAGTTGACGGCGTTTTGATTGCCGGAAGCCGTCCTGTTTATTTTTCAGACGGAATAATTCCATACATCGCAAAAATGGCAAAAGAAAATAACAAGGTTTTGCTTGCAGATTATCACGGCGATGATCTCAAACGCACTTTAGAAACATGTACACCAGACATCGTAAAAATCAACGAAGAAGAATTTCTTGAAACATTCGGCTATCCTTCGTTCTTAAAAGAATCAGAACTTAAAACCGCAATCATAGAAAAATCACTCGAATACAAAAACATCTTTGTCGTAACCCGCGGACCAAATTCCACTATGGCAGCCCAGAACGGCTCATACGAAGAATTTCCAATCGAAAAAGTAGTGCCTGTAAACACTACAGCCTGCGGTGACTCATTCTCAGCCGGATTTCTCTACGAGTTCGTCACTTCAAAAAAACTCACAGATTCCCTCGCCAAAGGAACATGGTGCGCAGCCCGCAACGCCGAACGCGAGACCCCGGGAACAATCGAATAGAATTAAAACTCATTAAAAATAATTAAATCCTTTGAGCCTTTCGATTGAAAATGTTCTTTTCTTATCTGAAATTGTGTATTATAATTTAATATATTCTTCTGGAGAGTTTCTGATATGAAAAAAATGTTCAAAACAGGCTGTATTCTTGCCTTAATTCTTTCGGTCTTTGTTTCTGCTGTTTATTCTGAACCTGCAGTAGACCGTGCTTACAATTATCTTAAGAAAAATCTTGAAATCAAAGATTACGAAAAATCATATACATATTCACTTTTTCTCATCAATTATTTTGAAACTGAAAATATGCCTTCTGTTTATGTGGAACCTGTAAAAACTTCAATTCAGAAATATGCCGAATTTCTCATTGAAAACGGGCAGTGGAGTTCCATCTATACAATTCTTGATGATACAAAAGTTGCACCCTCATCTGTTGCAGATGTCATAAGACCTTATGTCACGATGGCCGACAAACATTTCAAAGAAATCGATGAACAGAAGAAACTTGAGAAAGAAGAATACAACCAGCAGATTTCTCAGATGATTAACGAAATGAACGAAAGCAATGCAAAGGCAATTAAATCTGTTTCTGACAGCAATCTTGCCGTTGCAGTTATTTTTGTAATCATTCTCGTAGTTTTCATGGCTGCAATCGGCGTAATAATTTATCTTCTAATCAAGACTACAAAGCAGAATCAGATTCAGCTTCAGAATACAATTTTGACTATGCAGTCGATGAACTTTACATCATCTCTCAATACGGCTCTTCCTGGACCTCTTCAGTTTGAAACAGGTTCTTCAGATTTGTCAAAGCCTGCTCTTGAAGACAAAACAGAATCTGACATTTCGGCACAGGATAAGGCTGTTCTTGCAAACCTTATTTTAATCTGCAAAAAATACGGCGATCAGATTGATAACGCAACAGCAAGAAGAAACCTTTCAAATCGTGTTGCAGAACTTGTATATAAAATCTCACTTGAACTTGGTTACAGCGACCAGGAATCAATGATTTTCTATGCTGCAGGTTTGATTTATGACATTGGATTTATCAATATTGATTCTTCAATTTTGAGATCCCGTTCACTTACAGAAGATCAGTTTGAAGTTTTGAAAACTCATACTTCAATTGCGCTAAATATGATTCCGTTTGTTGATCCGAAATATCAGACTGTTTTTAAAGATGCAGTTTCAAAACATCACGAAAATCTCGACGGAACAGGATATCCACATCAGCTCAAGGCTGCAAAGATCCCATACATCGCGCGTGTAATTCATGTCGTTGAAAGTTATCTTGCATTGATTTCTTCGCGAGAATATAAACAGATCAGCGATAGAAACGAAGCTATTTCTGAACTTCGTGCTGCAGACAAGCAGTATGATCAGAAAATTGTTGAAGCGCTTGATTTAATCGTATAAGACGACGCAAACAGTTTTTTCGTATATTCTTCTTTTGGATTCTGTAATATCTCTTCTGCTTTTCCTTCTTCAATGATTGAACCGTTGTACATTACTCCGATTTTGTCAGAAAGATATGAAATTACATGAAGATTGTGTGAAATGAAAAGGTAAGTAGTGCCGAAAGATTTCTGCATCAATTTTAAGATATTCAAAATCTGTGCCTGAATGAGAACATCAAGACTTGAAACTGCTTCATCCAAAATCAAAATCTCAGGCTGTAAAATCATGCTCGCAGCAAGACTTACTCTCTGTCTCTGTCCTCCCGAAAGTTCAGAAGGATATTTTTCCAAAACAGAATTATCAAGAGCGCACATAGTTCTCATTTCGTTTACAAGATAATCTCTTTCTTCTTTTGATTTTGCAAGATTATGAATTATGAGGCCTTCTTCGATTATGCTTTTGATTTTCATTTTCGGATTGAGAGAGTCATATGGATTTTGAAAAATAATCTGAACTTTTTTATGAAAATCTTTTTTCTCTTCGGCCGTAAAAGTGCTTATGTCTTTGTCGTAGAAAAATACTTTTCCTGATGTCGGGTTTTCAAGAAGACAGAGCATCTGTGCAAGAGTTGATTTTCCGCATCCTGATTCTCCGACAAGTCCGTATGTTTTTCCTTTTTCGAGAGAGATGTTTACATTTTTAACAGCAGAAATGATTTTGTCAGAGCGACGGTAATCTTTACAGAGGTTTTCAGTTTTAAGAAGTTCCATTAAAAATTACCTCCGTTTTTACAAGCATCATCTGCGTATTTACAACATCTTACAAAATGACCTTTTTCTATTTCGTAAAGAGAAAGTTTTTTGCATTTGCATTTATCACTGATTTTAGAAACTTTTCTGAGCTCGCATCTGTCGTAAAATCGGCAGTTCAATCCGGCGCGTTCTTCAAGCGACGGAACGTTTCCAGAAAGGACAGTCAGTTTTGCGCGTCGTTTTTCAAGGTCCGGAATAGTCTGGATGAGAGCCTTTATGTACGGATGGAACGGATTTGAAAGGAGGTCTTTTGTAGAGCCTGATTCGATTATTTCACCTGAGTACATGACGTAGATTTTTGAACAGATGTTTGCAACGACTGTGAGGTCGTGGCTTATGAGCAAAACTGCAGTTTTGAGTTTTTTATTTAATTTAAATAACAGTTCTATGATTTCTGCCTGGATTGTTACATCGAGTGCAGTAGTCGGCTCGTCTGCAATTAAAAGTTTTGGTTCGTTAATGAGCGCCATTGAAATTAAGATGCGCTGTTTCATTCCGCCTGAGAGTTCGGAAGGGTAGCTGTTATAGATGTTTTCGGGGTCAGAAAAGCCTGTAAGTTTAAGCATTTCGAGAGTTTTTTCTTTTGCATCTTTTTTGTCTGTTCCGTGAGCGATTGCGGCTTCTGCAATCTGGAGTCCGACTTTTTTAAGCGGGTTAAGTGAAGACATCGGATCCTGAAAAATGATTGAGATGTCGTTTCCAGAGATTTCGCGGAAATCTTTTTTTGACATGTCAGAAATGTTTTTGCCGCAAAAGTCAATTGTTCCGTTTGAGATGCATGCTGTCTTTGGAAGAAGTTTCATCACGCTGAGGGCAGTCAATGATTTTCCGCAGCCAGATTCTCCGACTAAAGCAACAAACTCGCCTTCGTCAATCGAGAGGTTTAAGTTTTCAACAGCAAGAACAGATTTTGTTTTTGAAAAAAGATTCTTAAAGTCAAATCGTACAGAGAGGTCATTGATGTTTAAAATTGTTTTACAAGTTGAAGTTTTTTCTGAGCAGTCTTTTGATGTTTCACTTTTTGCAGCTTCTTCCATTTTGTGACCTCCTTACTTTTGATTTGCTTCTGAAATTCCGTCTCCGATTAAGTTGAGAGAGAGAACGAGTAAAATTAAAAATACTGCAGGAATCAAGACCTGAGACGGACGCTGTAAAATAAACCTTTGTCCTTCAGAAAGCATTCTTCCAAAACTTGGAACAGGTGCCTGGACTCCAAGCCCCAGATAGCTTAAACCTGATTCGCTTAAAATTGCGAGCGAGAAACTCAATGTGCAAGTTACGAGCAAATCAGAAATTACATTTGGTAAAATGTGAACGAAAAGTATTCGTGCGTTTGAAGCGCCTTTAGAAACAGCAGATTTTACGAAAGTGGAATTTTTATATTTTATAAATCCGCTTCGAGAAATTCTGATAAATCGAGGTAAGCTCATGATGAACAAAGCGAGGATTGTTACGTTGATTCCGTTTCCGAAAACTGCAATGAGCATCAGGGCAAGTAAAATTCCAGGAAAAGCCATCTCAGAATCAACAAGTTTCGAAATTACAGAATCTACCACACCGCCAAAAAATCCGCTCAAAGCGCCGAGCAAAGTTCCAAAAACAAAACCTGAAATCATTACTGTAAATCCGATTCTGAGCGAAATCTTCATTCCAATTATGATTCTTGAAAAAACATCCCGCCCGAGATAGTCAGTTCCGAAAAGATGTTCTTTTGAGAAAGCGGCAAATTTATTGAGCGTATCAATTTCATCGTACTGATACGGAATGAAAATATATCCAAAGATAAAAAAGAGAAGAAGCGTACATAAAATGCAGAAGCCCGAAAGGAATGCAGCATTGGAAAAATATTTTCTCATTTTGCCGTCCTTTTGATGCGCGGATCAATCAATGAATAGATTATGTCGATTAAAAAGTTACAGCTCACGCATATTACTGCAAGATATAAAACAAGTCCCGAGATGAGCGGAAAGTCTCGTGCAGAAATTGAAATTGCAATGAGCTTTCCGATTCCGGGAAGGGAGAAAACATTTTCGATGATGATGCTTCCGCCGAGGATTTCTGTAAGGATGAGACCGAGCGTCGTTATTACGCTTAAGACAGAGTTTCTCAAAACATGATGAATGTTAACATAGAGAGGCGAGAGCCCTTTTGAGTAAGCAGTCTTTACATAGTCTTTTTCAAGCTGTTCCTTGAAGTTTGTCTTTAAATAGCGGGCTAAAATTGCGCTCGAGCCTAATGCGAGTGACAGCGACGGTAAAAACAGTGACTTAATGCAGAGCGCCGGATTGTCTGACCATTTTGTGTATCCCATCGACGGGAAAAGTCCGAGTTTTACTGTAAAGATTATGATGAGTAAAAGTGCCGTGCAGAACGACGGAGTTGAAATGAAAATCTGGTCGACAAGTTCGATTGATCTGATAGCTGGGTTTTTGCCGTAAGAAGCTAAAAGTATTCCGAGCGGGACTGCAATTAAAACTGTCAGGATGATTGTAAAAAGGCTGAGCGATAAAGTGACTGCTGCAGACTGTGAGATGATGGAACTTACTTTTGTATTGAATCTGTATGAAGTTCCAAAATCTCCCTTAAAAATATTCAAAAGCCATGTCACATAGCGGACTGCAAGCGGTTTATCAAGATTAAATTCTTTTTCAAGCTCTGCAACCTGAACTTCATCTGCATCAGGGCCGAGAATTGCAACTGCCGGATTTCCCGGAAGAATATTGAAAGTCAAAAAAGTAATGAGAGTAACTAAAAATATCGTAATTAAAAAATCAAATATTTTCTTGATGTAAAACTTCAATTTTCAGTTACTCCGTTAAGTTTTTTTGTATTGATAAAATCTCTAGTATGAAAGGCTTGTAAAGTCGTAATAGCTGATAGGGTAATATGTAAAGCCTTTGATTTTTTTCTTTTTCAAAAGTGTATTGTTCGGGTCACAGATGAATGCACAAGGACATTTTTCTGCAAGGATTTTCTGGCAGTTTTTGTAAAGTTCTGCGCGTTTTTCGTCATCAGTTTCTGTGAGTGCTGCCGTAAAGTCGCTGTCAAACTGTTCATCGTTAAAGTTTACGAAGTTCTTTTTGTAAGATGAAGAGTAGCGCTTGAGAATGTCGTTTGGTTCGAGTTTTCCGCCGAATGCGATTACTGTTGCTTCGTACTGTTTGTTTGTGTAAACGTCGGAAAGCCATGTTGTCCATTCGATTCCTTCGATGTTTGCCTTAATGCCGATTTTAGCAAGTTGTGCCTGAATGATTGTCGCTGTATCTACGTGAGCCTGATAGTTCGACGGAACTTTGAGGGTAAACTCAAATCCGTTTTCGTATCCGGCTTCTTTCAAAAGTTCTTTTGCTTTTTTGATGTCGTATGCGTTTACTTTTTCAAGCTTGTCGTTGTAGTAAAAACCGAGAACAGGTGAAAAGTTTGAATAGAGCTTTGTTGCAGCTCCGTCCATTGCGCCTTCGATGATTTCGTCTCTGTTGATTGCAAGACAAAGTGCCTTTCTTACTTTTTCGTCATCAAATGGTTTTACGGCATTGTTCATTGCAAAAATCTGAACCATGTTCTGTGGATAGGAAATCATTTCAAACTGAGACTTGAGTGCCTTTGCATTTGAAGCGTTGATCATCTGTGCAATATCAAGCTGGTCAGACTGAAGGGCAGAGATAGTTGCTGCTTCATCTGAAATTACGAAAAGCTCGATGCGGTTGATTTTAGGCATTCTTTTCTGATTCCAGTAGTTTTCATTTTTTTCAAGAACGAGTTTCTGGTGAATTGAATATTCAACAAATTTGTAAGGACCAGTTCCTACAGGATTAGTTTCGTTATCTTCGTATCCTGTCTGCATGATTGGAGCAATTGCAAACGAAAGGAAAGATGCAGAAGGCTTTTTAAGGGTAATCATGAGCTGGCCCGGAGCAATTTCTGTGATGTCCTTTACAATCTGCATTTCGTCGCTTTTAGGAGTGTTTCCGTTTAAGCCTGCAAGATTTTCGTAAGTGTAGATTACATCGTCTGTAGTTAATTTTTTTCCGTTGTGAAAATAAACATCGTTTCGTAATGTAAAAATGTATGCGTTTCCGTCAACGCTTGTTACGATTTTTTCAGCAAGACAAGGAATGATTTTTCCGTCTTTGTCAAAAGTTGTGAGGCCTTCATAGATGTTGTAGAGAATTGCCTTTGTGTCTGCAGCTGAACTTTTCCAGAAGAATAAGTTGTCAGGTTCAGAACAGATGTTCATTCTCAAAACGTCTGATTCAGTTTTTTTTGTGGAACATGACAGAACGAGCATTGCTGCTGCCAGTCCAATAATTGCTGTGAAACTTTTTTTCATTTTTTTTAATCCTTATATTTTTTAATTTAAGCTTTATAGTTGATGTCATTCAACGTATCGATAGACTCAACTCTGTCAACAAATTTATCTTTAATCATTTCGATCATGATTTTTGCAATCTTCGGGTCAAAGTGAGTCCCGCTGCATTTTTCAAATTCTGCAATAATCTGATCTTTTTCAAGGCGCTTTCGGTAACATCTGTCAGAGTTCATCGCATCAAAAGAATCCGATACACATACAATTCTTGCTTCGAGTGGAATTTCCTGTCCCTTGAGATGCTCGTTGTATCCAGTTCCATCAAAATGTTCATGATGTGATTTAGCAACTTCCTTGAGCATTGGCATGGCAACAAAGTCGTTGAGCATTTCATATCCCTTTGTAACATGGGACTGAATTTCTTTGAACTCTTCATCTGTAAGTTTTGAAGGCTTATTTAAAATGTTGTCAGTAACACTGATTTTACCTACATCGTGCATGAGTGCAAGCCAGAACATTTCAATCTGTTCGTGTCCGGTCATCTTCATGCGTTTTGCAATTTCACGCGAGTAGTGTGCAACGCGAAGTGAATGACCTTTTGTGTATGGGTCTTTGGCATCAACAAAGTTAGCGAATGTCTTGAATGACTGAACGATGATATCAGAGTCGAGTTTCTGTCTTACTTCGTAGTATTTAACCTGTTTCATTACCGAAAGTTGAATGATGATCAAAACGATGAGGATGATGAATACAACCCCAATTGAAATCAGGAGAAAGTGATAGATTCCTGCTTCTCTCGGTTCATAAATAAAGCGGCCTGTTACAGTTGAATACTGAATTGCTGTCGGATAAGGCGTGTACATGATCATTCCGGCTTTATATGGTTCTTCGTTTGATTCTAGAGTAAGTGGAGGAATGTCGTTGTGAGCAGGTCCTGCCTTTTTCATCTCGATTTTATTTTCTTCTGTGTGATACTGTCTTTTATAGTCTGAGAGTTCGTAATGTTCTGTTGGAATCGGTTTTGTCGCTGTAAAGAAATATGAAAATTCTGCGTTCCAGCTTGAGTCAACCCAATATCCTTCTGGAACTTTGATTGTAACAGACCAGTCCGTAAAAACATGCTTTGTATTGTTTATGAATTTTACGTCAAACTGAGCACCGTGTTCGCCGTCTGCGTTTTTCCAGAATTTATCCTGCGGCGTAGAAAACAAAACTTTGAGTTCCGGTTCTTTTTCTGGTTCTTCGTTTGCGTTCTGGTGGAATGTGACATAAGTGTTGCTCAATCTGTCGCAGTACATGATATAAAAAATACATCCCCCGATGAGGACCACGAGCAGCGTAATGCACATCTGAATTAATGGTAACTTGTAAAAAAACTTCTTTCCTGACATATCTCTAATTTTACCATTAAATGAAAGGTGTTTCAATAAGAAGAAAAAGTGGAATTTATGGGTGGAATTTGGGGATGCGGGAGTGTGCTTCGCGGAGGTTGGGCTGAAAGGGTAAAAAAAAAGGAACTTCGTTTTTGAAGTTCCTTTTTATGAGCCATGAAGGGTTCGAACCTTCGACCCACAGATTAAGAGTCTGTTGCTCTACCAGCTGAGCTAATGGCCCGTTTTTTTCTTTTTGTAATGTAAATTGCGTCTGACAGGATTCGAACCTGCTACCACCGGATTCGAAGTCCGAAGCTCTATCCAGATGAGCTACAGGCGCATTATCGTAAACGTCGTCCGCCACAATTACAGAAGATGGGTGCCTGGTGGGGATCGAACCCACGACAACCAGATCCACAATCTGGCGCTCTACCGCTGAACTACAGGCACCATTTACTGACGAATGAAAATATATCAGAAAAGTGGAATGTTAGTCAATAACCTGATGTCAGTAAATGTAAAGTTTTTTCACTGTTTGCAGAGATGTAATTTTTCGCAAATTCCACTAAAGTCAAAAACTCAAATTCCGACAATTTAAACGGAATACTGTGACTTTTTCACGAAAATTCCACAAAAACTTGTAAAAATCCCGATTTTCGGAGGCAAATATGAACGAAAACAGCACTTTAATGGCAGTTTTAGCACAGGAAAACGAAGTAATGGACACAATTTTACAGTGTCAGGCTAATATTCGTGAGGCTGTTAAACAGCGCGACTGGATGGAACTTGAAAAGAACATCACAAGAATCCAGGACAGCACGGTTGAATTTATCTGCCTTGATGATCAGCGTGATTCAATTAAGAAAGCTGATTTTACAGAAGAAGAGCATGAAGAAATGAGAAAGATTCAGGCTAAGCTTCTTAAGTCAAAGATTGAAAACAGCTCATTGAGCGATTATGTAAGCATTTCAAGAGGATTTGTTCAGAATATTATGGACAATGTTTTGCCAAACCGCAGAAATGTTCTTTATTCAAAACGTGGAACTATCGTTAAACATGAACCACAGAGCGTTGTACTCAACAAAGTATTTTAATTGGAAGTTAAGTTAGAGGTGCAGATATGGCAGGAAGTTTTGGAGCAATAGAATTAGGAAAAAGAAGCCTTATGGCTCATTCACAGTCGATTCATACGGCTGGTCATAACATTTCAAACGCAGACCTTGAAGGTTATTCTCGTCAGCGTGTAGAAGTAAAAGCATTTGATCCTCTCTACAGACCGGACCTCTCAAGAGAAGAAACACCGGGACAGATTGGTCAGGGTGTAGTAATCGAAAGCATCAACCGTGTAAGAGACGAAATGCTCGATCAGAGAATCGTAGCTCAGTCAAACCAGGAATCTTACTGGGACACACGCAGCAAATATTATGTAATGCTCGAACAGATTTACAATGAACCTGATGAAGTTTCAATCCGTACAACAATGGATAAGTTCTGGGAAAGCTGGCAGGAACTTTCACTTAACCCAGAAAGCACAGCTAACCGCGAAGCAGTAGTAAGCCGCGGACAGTCACTCATCAATTCCATCAGAAACCGTGATACAGCACTTCTCGGAGTTGGAAACCTTTTAAACTCTGACATCGAAGCAAACGTAGAACAGTTGAATGACATGGCAAATCAGATTGCTGCTCTTTCAAAAGAAATCGTAAGAAGCCGCGCAATGGGAGATAATCCAAATGATCTTCTCGACCGCCGTGATCTTCTTGTTGAAAAACTTTCAAAAATCGCAAATGTAACATCAGATCAGAGAGACTCAGATGAGTTTATGGTTCATATTGACGGAAAGATTTTAGTTCAGGGTGGAATTGCAAGACACCTCGAAGTTGTTCCTACAACTGATAACTATGGTTTTTCAAGAGTCGTTTGG
This sequence comes from Candidatus Treponema scatequi, assembly GCA_018066075.1. Taxonomy (GTDB): domain Bacteria; phylum Spirochaetota; class Spirochaetia; order Treponematales; family Treponemataceae; genus Treponema_D; species Treponema_D scatequi. The sequence continues at coordinate 12,516 of JAGHSB010000185.1, read as the reverse complement.
GAAGATACAAGAGATGAAGCTGTCGTAACAGGCGGTTCACTTGGTGCCCTCATCGAACTTCGTGATGTTGATGTAAGACACGAAATCCAGTCATTGAACACAATGACAATGAACTTTGCAGACTTGGTAAACGATGTTCATAGAAATGCAGTTGGTGCAAACAATGTAACAGGACTCGACTTCTTCGTTCAGCATCCGTTCGTAGAAAACACAGTTGGTAACTACGACTCAGACGGTGATGGAATCGAAGATAAATCTTACATCTTCCGCTTTACAGGAACTAATTCTTTGAATCCTCAGGAACAGATTGGTATCGAAGGACAGATGATTCTTTCAGGTCCTACTGGAAACGTAACTGTTGCATATCATCCGACAGATACAGTTGAAGATGTTGTTAACCGCATCAACGATTCAAACGGTGAAGTTAAAGCATATCTTGATAAAAACAGCAAACTCGTTCTTAAAGCTACAACAGCAGAAAGCATGTATAACCCTGACTTTGTAATCCGTCATGTTGAAGACTCAGGTCTTTTCCTTGCAGGTTACAGTGGAATTCTGGCAGAAAGCGGTGAAAACGGTGCATATGATTATAATCAGGCAAACGCTGTTAATGCTCTCGTTGGAATCGGAACAGAAGCTGCCAAAGCTGCTCAGTTTGCAGTAAGCCCAGTTGAAAATCCTTCGACATATGTAGCAATCAACGACAGAATCAAAAATGACGTAATGAATGTTGCAACAGCATTTGCTGACCACACAGGAACAGCAGCAAACGGAGATGCAAGAGCAGCCGTAGAAATTGCAGCAATCAGAAATACAAAAATAATGATTGGTCACGAAAGAACATTCGATGACTACTTTGCAGATACAGTAACTCACGTAGGTCTCATGGGTGAACAGGCAGAAACAAACTCATTGAGCCAGCACGCAGTAATGGATGACCTCAGAAGCTTGAGAGATTCTATCAGCGGCGTAAACATCGATGAAGAACTTGCAGACATCATGAAGTTCCAGCACGGTTACAATGCAGCTGCAAAATATGTAACTGTAATTGACCAGATGCTTGATACAGTAATCAACAGACTTAAGGCTTAATTTAGATAAATAGAATAAGGTGAGGTAAGAATATGAGAAGAATCAGTAGTGGAATGCATAATAACGATGTTCAGTATAGACTTCGCAATCACGAATCAAAATTAAATAATGTAAACAACCAGATTGGTTCACAGCACAAAATCCAGCAGCTCAGAGATGATCCTATTGCTGCAGGTCACCTTGTTCGCTATCAGTCTTTCAAAGGAAGAATCGATACATTCGAAACTAACGCACAGACAATCACAGAAAAGCTGACTGTACGCGAAGGCTATATGAATGACTCACTTCAGATCATGCAGAGAGTCCGTGAACTTGCAGTAGCAGGCGCAACTGGAACTTTCACAGAAGATGATCTTAAGAACATGGCCGGCGAAGTTGACGAACTTTTGAAACAGCTCATTCAGAATGCAAATGCCGTAGACCAGGACGGAAACGCACTTTTTGCAGGAACAAATACAAAATCTACAGCATTTGAAGCAGAACTTGCAAATGTTCCGGGCAGTGCAATTCCACTTATCGAAACAGTTGCATACAACGGAAACGTAGATACAAACAGAATCGAAATTGATGAAAACCAGTATCTCGACATCGACAATTCTGGAAACAGAACATTCTGGTCAGAACACCAGCAGCTCTTTACAGAACGCGATGCAACAGGATGGCAGGCTAATGCAGATGCAGTTATCGCAGTAGACGGACATCAGATTGAAATCAAGACTGGTGACAATGTTTATGCAGTAATTTCAAAAATCAACAACAGTGGTGCAGCAGTTAAAGCTTCAATCGATCCTGTTACAAACGGTCTTAACCTTATTACGACAGATCCACGCCAGCTCTGGCTTGAAGATATTTCAGGAACAACTTTTACAGACCTTGGAGTAATTTCAAGTCCTGAACAGCGTCCGCCATACAATCTTGCTGCAAGTGCAAAACTTTCAGGCGGTTCAATGTTTGACAGTGTAATTGCATTGAGAGATGCAATGCTCTCAGGTGACCACGAAGCAATCGGAGGCCGTGTACTCAACGTAGTTGACCAGAGCCTTTCAAATCTTGTTACAAGAATTGCAGAACTCGGAAGTGACCACGAAAGGGCAACAATTAATATTGCAAGAAACTCTCAGACATCACTTAATGTTACACAGATGATTTCAACAGAAGGCGACCTTGATTTTACAAAGGCAGTTACAGACATGAAGATGCTTGATTATGTACACCAGGCAACTTTGAGCGTAGCAGGCAAATTGTACTCAAGTTCACTTTTAAACTATATGAGATAATAGAGGCAAAACATGGATGTTAAAACAAAGCAGGGCAAAACAGTAAAAGTTGATGATGCTCACATTTTTTCTTTTCCTGAAGGACTTTTCGGATTTGAACTTTATCACAATTATGCAGTCTATGAATCGGAATATTCTCCGTTCATGTGGATGCAGTCAATTGATGACCAGAATCTCGCATTCTTAATTGTTGATCCGTTCTTAATTGCAGATGATTACGAACTTGATGTAGATGACAAATCTCTCGCCAAAATCGGAATCAAATCTCCTGCTGACGTTTATGTTATGTCTATCGTAACAATTCCACAGGATAATACACCGGTTACAGCAAACCTCCAGGGACCAATTGTAATTAATAAAAATACAAATCAGTGTTTGCAGGTTATTCTTAATTCTACAAAATGGACAACAAAACATGATATCGTAAAAGCTCTTAAAGAAAAGGAGAGCGTATGCTGATATTGTCACGAAAGATTGATGAAAAAATCAAGATTGGAGACGACATCACATTAACAATCATCGAAATCAGAGGTGATCAGGTTAAGATTGGTGTAGAAGCTCCAAAGAATGTAAAAGTTTTCAGACAGGAAGTATTCAACGCAATCCAGTCAGAAAACAAAGCTGCATCAGAAATCCCGGACACAACCGGAATTGCAGCTATCAAAAAGCTTCTTAGCTAGAAAAAGAATGCGGTCATTACAAGTGACCACAGTAATAAAAAGGAAACCCGCGGGTACTAAACGGTCCGCGGGTTTTTAATTGATGTCAGATATTAACTGAGATCTATTTATTCAAATTTTCTTCGGCTTCACTGGCGCGAATGTAAACCGGTCCTTCGAAATCTTCGAGAGCCGGTTTTTTATTTTCTATCATTTCTTCTGCCATCGCAAAAAGATTTTCTGTTTCGTTTGGCTTTCCGTCGAGAGAAATAAATTTAACGTCTTTCATTTCATCTTTAATGCGCTCGATGAAAAGCTTTGCATCACTTCCACATACGAAGAAAACATCAACTCCGAGTTCTTCGAGCTTTGTCTTGATGTCTGCAATTTCAAAGTCGCCGTCTTCTACACAAACCTGTCCGTTAGAAGAAACACGGAGATAAAATCTGTTTTTCTTTGCGTCAACTGCGCAGATTACTGGCTCTAAAATATTTTTGTATGCATAAGAATAACATTCGAGAGTACCGACTCCGTAAACAGGAACTCCGTGAGCCATTTCGATTGCCTTGAGTGCTGAGAATGCAAGACGGAGTCCTGTAAAGCTTCCCGGTCCCTTGCACAAAACAGAGTAGTCGAGGTCTTTAGTTTCAAGACCAACAGTCTGCAAAACATATTCGATTGTCGGAACAAGTTTTTCTGACTGGTGCATTCCAATGTCTAAAGTAACATATGCTGTATTGTCATCGTTTTTTGCAGCGATTGTAATTCTTGTAAGTGATGTATCGATTGCGAGAGCTTTCATGCTAACTTCCTTAAAAAATGTCTTTAGTTAATTTTGTTATCTTAAGACCGGCAAAACTACAAATCTTCGTACGGCCAGTTTTCAATTTCGATTGTTCTTTCAGTGCTTCCGTCACTGACTGGAGTAAGTCTGATGATCATGCAGTCTTTTGGAAGTTCTTCCATGATCTTTTCACTCCATTCGATAATTGTCACTCCGTTGCCGTAGAGCATATCGTCTGTTCCAAGGTTAACGAAATCTTCTGGTCCGTCGAGACGGTAAACATCGATATGGTATAAAGGCATTTTTCCTTCGTATTCAGAGATGAGGCAGAAAGTAGGGCTTGTAATGACATCTTTTACACCGAGGGCTTCTGCGATTCCCTTTGTGATTGTAGTCTTTCCGGCGGCTAAAGTTCCCTGCATGGCAAGGATGTCACCTTTCTGCAAAAGACTTCCGATTTTACGACCAAGCTCGATAGTCTCTTCTGAGGAATTTGTATGTAATGTAAGATTTTTCATTGTGGTAAACGACCTTCTTTGTCGCTTGTTAAGATATACGATTTTAGCGCCGCAATCAATGGCATTACAGGATAATTTGGCGCAGAAATAACTTTTACAGCTATAGTTCGCTCTCCGAGAGGGCTTGTTTCAATGCTGAAAGAAATGGGTACGTCTTCTGTAGTTGTAGGCAATTCGAGAACCGCAGTAGCAGTAAATTTTCTTAAATAAAAAATTTGCCCCTCTTCGCGAGTTATCTCTTTAAGTTCCACTATGTTCATAAATTCTATCCGTGCAATATATTATAAATTATGAGTCTCTAACCGTCAAGAATTATGACCAGTCATACAAATCAGTTAAAATCTTAACTTTTGTCTCAAGCGGAGTCAATTTAAAGCCAATGTGAAGCGAATACATTCCTGTATCAAGATCAGTTCTTGTATTTGCAATCTGACCGTAGAAACCTTCAGTTTTGCCAAGTACTTCAAATTCCATGTACAGATATTGTTTCTGCTTGATTGGAAGGGTTGTATACATCTTGCAGCCGCCTTCTGAAAGGTCAACTACAGTTCCGTCATATTTATTTTCTTTTGGCTTGAAAGAAAGTTCTCCTTTTGCGTTTGTTGAAACGTCAACTGCAGAGAACTTGCATTCGCGGTTTACGGAGAAACGTCTTGATGTACGGCGGCTCTGAGGACAGATTGTGTTGGAATGTGTGAGCAAAAGCTGCTTTTCGCCGTTTGGCTGTTCAAGGTACTGAACGACGCGTGTTACGAGTGCAAACTGCTGTTTATTTGGAAGGCTAAAGATAAGTGCGATTTTGTCGAGCTTATTAGGTCTGTCTTCGCTTGTTTCTTCGAGTGCTTCAGGAATGCTTAAGAAAAGTCCGTTTTTGTCGTTTTTTACGAGTGTAAACTGATACTGAAAACTTGAAGGAGCCGGATAAGATAAAATGGAACCTACAGGTATGTTTGTGGAACTTGTAATTGTGCCTGAATACGAAACTGATTTGTAGATGTGAAAGCGCAGTCTGAAAAGATCATAGAGTTCCTTGTCAGAAACCCTCATCTGAGCCATTTGTCTGAAACCAGCTTTGAAAAGTTTATCTACAAAGTCATCATCTGAATATGTGTAGTAAATATTTGGTGCATTGTTATCTTTGCATATTTTCCAGAGAAGTGCAGTTTCGTCTTTGTTTAATTCGATTCTTTTTGCGAGTTTTTGAACGTCTTTATAAGCGGTTGGTTTTGATTTCTGGGCTTCAATCCATTCTGGAGTCGAATGTTTTTTTTCGAGAAGCTTTACATAAATCCAGATTCCCAAAATGATAGCAAGAATGATTACGAGGTAAACGATTACCATGTAAACGAGAGGATTTTGTCTTGCTGCAAGCGGTGAACCAACCTGTAAAAAATTCATTTATAAACTCCCAAGGGCATTCGAAAGAGATTCAAGTCTCGGACAGATTTCATATTCAGAAAGATCACCGAGTAATACTGAATCTGAGTTTTCCAATGCTTCACTAAAGTCTTTGAGGATTGGAGACATTTCTGCTAAAAAGTCAGATAAAGTCTTGTCTTCAATTTTAATATTTCCAAAAGCTTCTGGAAAAAGGCTTGACCATGTAACAGTGCTGCAGAATGCATTCATTACATCTGAAAGTTTGATGATAGTCTTTTTTGCAGCAGCATCTTTTCCGCTCTGCATTTCTACAGGAATATTTTTAAGAAGTTCGACAAGTTCTTTCATTTCGGCAGCAGACTGTTTAAAACTTTCTGCAACTGCAAGTTCTGAAATTACTGATACATCAAGTTTTGTATTTTCTTCAATCGGATATTTGCTTATTTCATCAAACTCTTCAGCAGTTACGATTTTATCGTTTAATGAAATTCCGATTGTGGCAAGTTTATTCTGTTCACAGCTGATTTCAAACTGTTTTAAAACATCACCGATTGTTTTTTCATCCTGAAGAGTAATGTCAAGTTTCTGTCCGTTTACTAAAAATTCCATGATTAAATCCTTTTTCAGTTTATATTATTATTGTCGGTTTCTATCCTGCTGTCTTGAAAAGTTATTTATTGAATTAGACTGACTTTCAAGAGAGTTTAATGTACTTTCCATCTGACCGTATTTCTGTTTGAGTTCTGCTTCTTTTCTGTCGAGCTGAGTTTCAAGTTTTGCAATTTTCTGTTCGCTTGATTTGATCTGTTTATCAAGAGTAGAAGTCTTGTTTGCCAAAATTCCACCTGACTGAACATATGCAGTCAAAGTTTTATCCATGCGGCTTCCGATTCCGCTGTCGATGATAAGGTCGCCGTCACTGTCAAAGCCAAAAAGAGTTTTGATTGAATCAAGATCGTTTTTAAGATGTTCGTCCAAAACTTTTTCGTTGATTTCGAGATAGCCGCGCATCTTTCCAGGATTGTAGCCCGAGAAACTTGTAGCGTTTGTTGAGATTCCAATCTGGCTGAGCATTGTAATCGTATCGTTGTCAGATGCTTTGTATACATCTGAAATTATTGTCTGAAGCTGACTCTTGATGTTTGAAAGAGAGAAGTCGTTGAAGAACATTCCAAGTTTTTCTTCGTATTCCTTTTTCTCATCTTTTGAAAGATAATCAAGTTCTGAAATGATTTCTGGTTTGTTCTGCGAGAGAATGTTTAATTCTGCAATTGCCTGATTGTAGCGGCCGACGAAATTGATGAGTGCGTCTTTTGCGCTTTCTGTGTCAGGTTCGATTTTGATTGTTGCAGTGCGTTCTGTTTTTTGAGTGAGGTTTAATGTAACATGTGGAACTACGTCATCAATTTTATTGTCAGGACGAGTAATTGTAATTCCTTCGTACTTGATGATTGCATCTCCTGCTTCGCTTACAGCATTTACAGGTCCATAACCTAAATCTGCTTTTTCATCGTACGCTTCAATCTGAGAAAGATAATATGAAACACCTGTATTTTTATTTCTGAGCACAATTGATTTTGCACCAGGATATTCTTTTAAATTAAGTTTTAAATCACTTCCTTTGTCTGAGAAAACGTCTTCTGTCAATTTTACTTCGCGTTCTGTTCCGTCATCAAACTGAACAAATAAAACAGAATCAGTTTTTATTTCTTCAAGTGGAATTTTCGGCTTGTCGGTTTCTGGTAAATCAACTGAAGACTGGTTGTTGTAAATTGAAATTGACTGATATGTGATTCCGCCTGGGTCTGGTAAAACAGGTTTTGAATCTGCGGAGTTGAGTGCTTTTGTGATGTCGTTTGTGTTAACGGCTTTTATGTTGAATGAGAGAGTTTTGTTTTCGTCTTTTGCTATATTCTGTGGAATTTCGATGCTAAAGCCACCACGAGGAGGAACAGTAATCTGTTCGTTAGAAATTTTTACTCCTTCTGATGAAAGCTGCGGCATTCCTTCCTGTTCGACTTCTGTTAATTTTGTGAGGCCCTTGATCTCTGAAAAATCTTTTCCGAATGTGTCAGTCTGTGATTTGATTTTTCTGACCATTTCTGTATCAAGGGCAAAGTCGAGCGCTTTATCTTTGAAAATTAATCTTGCGTCTTTTCCTGTCTTGAGGCTTTCGATGAGTAATGCTTTGTTTCCTTTGTTTACACCGATGAGGCTTGCTTTGATTACGTCTTTGCCGCGCTTGTTAAGGCCTGCAACAAAGTCTTCGATCTTGCCGCCTTTCCAGTTCATCTGAATTGTCTTGTCACCGGTTTTGTAAGTGTAAAGACCCGCTGGAACCTGCATTCCTTTTTCGATTTCTTTAGACAAAAATCTGTCAGAAGTTGCCGGTGTAATTACATCAACCTGAAATGATTCATATGCCGCTTCACGGCCTGCAGAGGCTGTAATAGCATATTCTTCAGATGAAGACGCTAATTTATTATTAAACGGATTATCAAAAGAGTAGAGTGATTTTACTGAGTCGCGTAAAGATGACATTTTCTGATTGACAGTACGCCATGCGTCCTGCTGCTTCTTGTAAGTCTCGAGATTTTCCTGTTCACGGGTAAGCGGAATTCGCTCAACCTTCATCAGTCCTTCAACTATTTCATTTGTCTTGTATTTGTCATTTACGCCAGGTATGTTTAGTCCGGACATATAATCTCGCCACCCTTAATTTCCCAAGATTAAATTATTTCGTCGAACAAAACACCAATTGCTTTTCTGATGTTGATTTTAATTTTCTGAACATCAGCAGACGGTATTTCTTTTATGACCTGGTTTGTACTAGGATCAACAACTTTTACGACTATGGTTCCCAGTTCTTCATTAACATTGAACTGAAGTTTTCTGCCCATTACCATGTCAGATAATCGCTGAAGCTGCTGAGCATCGGCCTTTACCTGTGCATTGTTCTGGACAAGGTTGTCCACAACTCTGGCTCCGTCGGCAATATTAAGCTGCTGTGTTACAACAGGCTTTTCAGAATTTGCATTTTTGACAGAACCGGAACTGTAATATCGGCCTTCCATGGCCATGTTTGACCCTATGTTACTGATAGTATTCATAGGCATTTCCTCCTGAAATTAGAGAAAGGAGAGGGGCGCACCTCTCCGATCCCACGTATTGTGTCAAAAAAGACGACATCCAGAAGTCTCTCAAAGACAAATACGATTTTTTATGCTGACTATCTTAACAAAGCGAGAACGTTCTGGCTCTGTGAGTTAGCCTGTGCGAGCATTGCAGTTCCAGACTGTGTGAGAATCTGGTTCTTAGTATATTCTACCATCTCGCTAGCCATATCTGTATCGCGGATAAGGCTTTCTGCAGCCTGAAGGTTTTCAGCTGCAACGTTTACTCCATCAGCTGCCATTTCAAAGCGGTTCTGGTAAGCACCGAGGTCTGCACGCTGTTTTGAAACAGTCATAAGTGCATTGTCGATTGTACCAATAGCCATGTTAGCTGCTTCTGGTGTAGCAATTCCAATCTGGTCATCAGCGCCCTGAGCTCCTTTGAGTCCAAGTGCCTGAGCAGACATTGTTCCAATGTATACACGAGCGTTCTGGTCCATGTTTGCACCAATCTGGAACTGCATGATTCTTCCAGATGCTGAGTTTTCTGCAAAAGCACCTGTAAGAAGGTTCATTCCGTTGAACTGTGCCTGTGAAGCAATGCGGTCTACTTCTGATACAAGCTGTGAAACTTCTACCTGAATCTGCATACGGTCTTCATCTGAGTAGATACCGTTTGCTGACTGTACTGCCAATTCACGAACACGCTGAAGGATGTCAGTTGTTTCCTGAAGATATCCTTCTGTTGCCTGAATGAATGAAACACCGTTCTCGATGTTTCTGCTAGCCTGGTTGAGACCACGAATCTGGCTGCGCATCTTTTCAGATACTGCAAGTCCTGAAGCGTCATCTCCAGCACGATTAATGCGCTGGCCTGAACTGAGTTTTTCAATGTTGCCCATGATGGAATCATTAGAGATTCCAAGAGTTCTGTTAGCATACATTGAGCTCATGTTGTGGTTAATAATCATATTTGAGCCCTCCATGTGATTAAAATACAAAGCTTCATGCTTTGCACACTGTCTGTGCGGGCTGTAAAGTTTTGCGCCAACTTATACAGTTTCAGTCCCATACAGCAGGAAAAATCAGTCTTGCATAAGGGATGCCGGCAGGGCAAATTCCACTTGAAGAAAACTGATCGTCCATGCTGTCACAAGACACACAGGGATAGCTCTATTTCAAAGAACAAATGCATCTGAACATGCATTAAATTTTTTTACGGTAGCGGCATTGTAATGTGAAAGTGAAAAAGTAGAGTAGAATACCGCGCTATAAATAGTTTACTTAGCCTGAGCAAAGTAAACTATTTATATTATATACCGTTCTTGATACAAAGACAAGAACAATTTTTGCGGGGACAGAAACCCCGCTATTCCTGTTCTGTCTCTGGCAGATTAGTATTTTCGCCTATCTATCTGAGTAAGCTCAATACTGTCTGTGACTGAGTGTTAGCCTGAGCCAACATTGCAGTACCAGCCTGCTGGAGAATGCTGTTCTTAGTAAATTCTACCATCTGGCTAGCCATATCTGTATCGCGAATACGTGATTCAGAAGCCTGGAGGTTTTCAGCTGAAATATCCAAGCCCTTAACAGCATATTCCATACGGTTCTGATATGCACCGAGGTCTGCGCGCTGCTTGTTGATTTTCATCAATGCAGTGTCAATTACACCGATTGCGCGGTTGGCATCATCTGGACCTGCCAATGTGATCTTGTCTCCTGTTCCGAGTTCACGAACTCCGAGAGCAGTTGCTGACATTGTACCGATGTAAACTGACATTCTCTGGTCCATGTTAGCACCAATATGGAACCACATTGAACCTGTAGGTGTGTTTTCACCAGTAGCAAGTGCGAAGCGTCCTGTAAGCATGTTCATACCATTGAACTGAGCTGAAGATGCGATACGGTCAACTTCATCAACGAGCTGAGAAACTTCTACCTGGATCTGCATACGATCTTCGTCAGAGTAGATACCGTTAGATGCCTGAACAGCAAGTTCACGGATACGCTGCATGATGTCAGTTGTTTCCTGAAGGTAACCTTCAGTTGTCCGAATGAAACTGATACCATTTTCAGCATTCTGTGATGCCTGGTTCAAACCACGAATCTGTGCGCGCATCTTTTCAGATACTGCGAGCCCTGATGCGTCATCACCTGCACGGTTGATTTTTTCTCCTGAAGAGAGTTTCTCCATGTCTTTAGAAAGACTGAGACCTGTTACGCCAAGCTGTCTGTTAGCGTACATAGCTGACATGTTGTGATTGATAACCATAATTTCCTCCTTGGAAATTGAAAGACAAAATCCTTTTTGTCCTTTTATAAAAATGTGCTTCAGTATTACAAGGCTACATCCACACATTTTTATAGTGAATCGTCTGACCGTCCCTTCGAATGAAGTTTATGCGGCCATAACTCCTCATTTTTGAGTATCGGCAGGGTATAACTAAAACTTTAGAAAAAATTTAGAAAAAAAGTGAATTTTTTTTTGTTTTTGTAGTGGAATTTGGTGAGATTTAGTGGAATTTTTACATTTTTTTTAAATTTCAGATAGAATTTTAATAGACTCCCGTATTATATCTGCAGGAGATAACAATGCAAAATACATTATTCCATGCAGAAAATATTTCACAATCAACTGATTACATCACATCAGCAAAAACTCAGTTCCAGTTTCGGGCCAGGCTTTTTAAAGCAATTTTCGGCCGCGATACCGAACAGAGCAAACGCTGGCGACTTGAACTTTATAATGCGCTCAATGATTCTAATTATACAGATCCTGATGCACTTGAGTTAAATACAATTGAGAACGTCCTGTATATCACTATGAAGAATGACATTTCATTTCTCGTTGATTCACAGATGACGCTTTACGAACAGCAGAGTACTTATAATCCGAATATGCCGCTTAGGGGACTCTTTTATTTTTCTCAGCTTTATCAGATATATCTTGCAAAGAATAATAAAATCCTTCACAAGTCGACTGTTGTAAAAATTCCGGCCCCTAATTATGTCGTATTTTATAACGGTAAAAGGGAATTTCCTGACAGACAGATTTTGAAACTTTCTGATGCGTTTGATGGTGAGGTAAAGTCAGGCTGCTTTGAATGGACTTGTGAAATGATAAATATAAACAAGGACCATAATTCTGCTCTTCAAAAAAAATGCAAGCCGCTGTATAATTATGTAAGTTTTGTTTCAAGAGTTAATAAAAGCAAAGAGAGCGGCCTCCATACAAAAGACGCAGTTAATGAAGCAGTGGAATGGGCAATCGGTGAAAATCTTTTGGAAGGCTTTTTCAAGATTCAGAAAGAGGAGATATTGGGTATGATTTTGACAGAATATGACGAAGAACTGACATTCTGCAACTGGTTTGAAGACGGTGTTGAAGAAGGAATTGAGAAAGGGCGCGAGCAGGCTGTACTGGATAGCGTAAGAAGCTTTTATTCCAATGGAGTTTCGATTGACCTTATTTCTAAATCGCTTAATTTGACTCCTGAAAAAGTTAAAGAAATTGTTAAAGATGTTGTACTGATTTAACAAAAAAAAATCGTATTTTATATTTTTCAGAGTATTTTTTTCCAGCATTATTTTTCATAAAAAATAAACCGAGGTTTTTCATAATGAAAAAATCGTTGGAACAATCGCAGCAATCGCATTGGCAGCTAGCAGTGCATTTGCTGGAGTAAACGTAGG
>JAGHSB010000132.1 GCA_018066075.1 Candidatus Treponema scatequi | reverse complement strand
CTAAACCGTCAAAAATAAAAGGCCGATAATAAGTTTATGAAAAACTTTGTAAAAAAACTTCTCACAGTTGCAGTATTTTTAAGCTGCTTTTCAGTATTCGCTAAAGGAGAGAAAAAGGGAGCCCCAGAGGTAATCTACAAATACCCTTACGAATACCGCATAATCGCCAACGAAATCCGTGAAGTAACAAGTCCATACCAGGTTGATGACTATATCGTCTTCACACAGCAAGACTCAGTTCGCCATGTGGGAATCACATTCAACTTCGAAGATTACAAAGAAATTCATTCATTCATGAGAAAAACTATGACTGACGAAGACGGAAACGTAACAGGCAGCATATTGTTCTACATCCTTGAAATTCCACGAGACACAGAATTTATTGACTACCGCCTCATCGTTGACGGAATCTGGACAACAGACTCGACAAACTACGAATCATATTACAATCCGTACACAGGAATCGAAGTTTCAACACTCAATGTTAAAAACAACCACAAATACGAAACTAAAAAATCAGAAAACGGAGTTCACTTCATCTATCAGGGCGAAGAAGGCCAGAAAATCCGCATCGGTGGAACTTTCACAGCCTGGGACTCTTCAATCTACGAGCTCACAGAAACAAAACCTGGATACTATGAAATCACAATCCCGCTTCCATCAGGCACATACTACTACGCATTCTACAACGGAACAAAATCATTCCCTGACACAACAAACCCAGACCGCGCCTGGTCCGGCGAAGGAAGGGAATGTTCAATTATAAAGATTAATTAACGAAACAGAATAAAAGAAAAGGTCCCGCAAAATGCCGGGACCTTTTGTATTTTAAAAGACCCCTGGCAATACCAGAAATCTTTTCTTTATTTTATCCCTTCAAATATCCGGGACTTTTGTATTTTACTTACATCTTAAACTTGGAAAAATCGATTCCGCCAAGTCCACCCATGCCGCCCATTCCACCGAGAGCTGACATATCGCCGCCTCCTGCGAGCTGTGACATGAGTTTGTTCTGCATGCCTTTGTTGCGGGTGAGTTTTTTCATCGTAAGCTTTGTCTTTTCAAACTGCTTGATGAGTTTGTTTACTTCTGCAACGCTTGTACCAGATCCTTTTGCAATTCTTTTTCTGCGGCTTGGACCGATGATAAGGTGGTTTGCCCTTTCCTTTTTTGTCATCGCCTGAATGATGGCTTCCTGATGTTTCATTCCGCTCATATCAAGGTCACGGCCCTGCATAGCGTTTGCCATTCCAGGGAGCATTTCCATCATCGACTGCATGTTACCCATCTTTTTAACCTGCTGAAACTGGTCAAGCATGTCATCAAGAGTAAACTCATTGCGTGACATTTTTTCTTCAAGCTTTTTAGCCTGTTCAATGTCAACTTTTTCCTGAGCTTTTTCAACGAGAGTAACGATATCACCCATTCCGAGAATACGGCTTGCAATTCGTTCTGGATGGAATACTTCAAAGTCTTCTGTCTTTTCACCAGTACCGATGAAAAGAATTGGTTTTTGTGTAATTGTCTTTAATGAGAGAGCTGCACCACCTCGGGCATCTGAGTCAAACTTTGTTAATACAACGCCTGTGAGACCGAGCTGTTCGTCAAATGATTTTGCGATATCAACTGCATTCTGACCAGTCATTGAATCTGCAACAAGAAGAACTTCGTCTGGAGTAACAGTTTTTTTAATATTTACAAGTTCTGCCATCATTGCTTCATCAATCTGCAAGCGACCTGCAGTATCGAGAATGATTACATCGTGACCATTCTTTTTAGCAAAGTCGATTGCATTTTTAGCAACGCGTACAGCATCTTTAGTATCTTCTTTATAAACAGGAACGCCGATTTTTTCACCGAGAACACAAAGCTGTTCAACGGCTGCAGGTCTTACGAGGTCACATGCTGCTAAAAGTGGATTACGTCCTTCTTTCTTTAATCTTGCTGCGAGCTTGTGGCTGGCAGTAGTTTTACCACTACCCTGAAGACCGAGCATCAAAATTACTGACTGAGTATCAGGTCCTTTAAGCTTAAGGTCAGTTTTTTCATCACCGAGCATCGAAACAATTTTGTCGTAGATGATTTTTACAAACTGCTGGCCCGGGTCAACTGCTTTTAATACCTTCTCACCTTTTGCTTCTTCGATAGTGGAATTTACAAAGCGGCGAACAACGCGAAGGTTAACATCAGCTTCGAGCAAAGCCATCTTAATCTGTTCTACAGTTTCTTCGATGTTCTTTTCTGTGATTGTAGATTTTCCGCTTATAGTACGGATGATATTACTGAATGTGTCTGTAATTTTCTCAAGCATAATTATTTCTTAACCCTTTTCTTTAATCTGAGAAGATCATGTAAGAAATCTTCAGGTTCAATTTCACGATTTAAAATTTTATATAAGCCGTCACAAATTACAAGCTTGAGATTTAAGCGTTCTGAAATTTCGTGAACATATTTACAAGCGATAGCGCCTTCAGGTAAGTAACCTACTTCGTTAACGCGTGCAATCAAATCATCAAGGTCTTTGAAATTTGAAAGGATGTTTTTCTGAATGATGTCCTGACCAAAGCGTCTGTTGCGGCCATATTTACTTTTACAAGTTACATCAAGGTCGCCGACACCGGCAATAGAAGTGAAAGTCTCTGCATGAGTTGCACCCATTGCAAAACCGAGCTGCTGAATCTCATTAAGACCTGCAGCAAGCAAAAGACTTTCAGAGTTATCACCAAATGTATCTGAAGTCTGCGAAATCGCGTCACAAATTCCATATACAACTGCAATAACATTTTTAACGGCTGCACAAATCTGTACGCCGATTACATCAAGTGAAGAATAAGCCACGATTCCAGGAACTCTCATGAGTTCGCGGAAGATAATCGTGTTCTTAGGATTTTCAGAAGCAGCAATAAGACCAGTCAATTTGCCCATTGCAACTTCTTCTGCATGACTTGGACCTGAAATGTAAACTGTATTTCCTTTGTAAATTCCAGGCAAGACATTTTCGATAGTTTCGAGACAAAGCTTTGCTCCGTTTTTAGATGGAACAAAACCCTTTGTCAAAACGCCGATGTAAGTATCTCCATCAGCAATGTTTGGAATGGTAACCAGTTTTTTTACAGTTGGCGCCAAATAAAGCGAAGGGCTTGCTAAAATAAGAAAGTCTTTACCTGTTGCAACTTCTGTAATGTCAGAAGATGCAGAAAGATTTTCAGAAAGTTTAAAACCTGGAAGGAATTTTTTGTTCTCATGTTCATTGTTAATTGATTCAACAACTTCATTTTCAAGTGCCCACAAAATTACTTTATGACCACCGCGTGCAAGTGCCTCTGCAAATCCAGTTCCCCACGCACCTGCTCCGATAATTCCGACAGTTTTAGGATTCATCACAAACCTCTTTCGTTTATTTTTAGAGCCATTCCTGTAAAGCTTCATGCCAATCGATCAATTCTTCTGGCTTAAAGAAAAGATTGATTTCTCTTTCAGCACTTTCATCGCTATCTGAAGCGTGAATGATGTTATGCTGAGTGTGTGAACAATAGTCACCACGGATTGTACCTGGCTGGCTTTCTGCTGGGCTTGTAGCACCGCAAAGCTTACGAACCAAAGTAATACAATCATCTGCCTGCCATACCATAGCAAGAACTGGACCTGAAGTAATGTAATTTACAAGGTCATTGTAGAACGGCTTTCCAACATGTTCAGCATAATGCTTTTCTGCCAGTTCTCTTGAGATTTTCATGAGTTTCATACCCACTAATTTTAAGCCTTTCTTTTCGAGGCGGCTAATTACCTCTCCCACTAACCTGCGGTTAATTACGCCAGGTTTTAACATACTAAAACAACGTGTTTCCATAATTGGTCAATTATATAAAAAATGTCAGCCATTTTCAAGATGGGCCTGTTCCGCATTGTATTTCAAGTGGAACTTATACAACCTGAGTCCCAGCAGATTTTTGAAATCGTATGTATTTAAAGTGATAACAAACATCTTAAACAGTGCTAAAAAAACACCTGCTCCCACGGGAAAATCTAAAAACTCCGTTACTCTCGCCGCCGTCTACTTAAGGGGTTGGTTTAAAGTTCTGCGGGACTCGACAAACTACGTTTTTAGATTTTCCCGCTACGCAGGTGTTTTTTTGTACTATAAGAAATGGCTGTAAACAATAAATAATACGAATTCGAAAATCTGTTGTGCTTCAAGGTGATATAAGTTTGTGGATGAAATAAAACACGGGAAAGGACCAGTATGAAAATGGCAGGCATTGTTTGTGAAATTGGCTAATT
The DNA here is from genome assembly GCA_018066075.1 of Candidatus Treponema scatequi. GTDB lineage: Bacteria > Spirochaetota > Spirochaetia > Treponematales > Treponemataceae > Treponema_D > Treponema_D scatequi. Next base: position 445 of record JAGHSB010000132.1, on the reverse strand, counting down.
ATGGGGCACGTTGTTTGGGGGCGGGAGGGTTGAAAAAATGGGGAGTCGGGTGTATATTTAAATAAAAGGAAATGCCGGAGTTATTTGGTTATCTCCCTTTACAACTATAAAATAGCCGCACATTGGGTTAATAACGGGCGGCTATTTTTTATCCCTTTTTATTTTTTCTTCAAATAAGAAAGGACTGCTATAACAGTGCTAATTATTGTTGCAATACTTGTGATTGCTGCAATGATTAAGTTCAAAGTCATAGTCATGCCTCCCGTAAATCTATTTCAGTGTTTAACTGATAAGGTTTTCGGGAGATAACCGCCTAAATCCGGCATTTCCAAATTTTTTTTAATTCACAAAACAAATCAACTCATCTGTCTCATAAATAAAATACATCTGTTTATGATTTTTCTAACCAAAAAATAAATAATCTTATAAAAAAATTATTCTCCGA
>JAGHSB010000215.1 GCA_018066075.1 Candidatus Treponema scatequi | reverse complement strand
GTTTATAACCAACTTTTCCTTGTTCATATTCTGACAAAATTTTCATCTTAAATTCAACTGGATAATTCATTTTTCATAATAAATTTTGTCCAATTTTTTGGTGTCAGTTCAGTATAATGGGGGGGGGGCGTTTGGATGTCAATTTTAAAAATTTGAAAGTTGGATATATTTTTTATGAAAACGCGTATTTTATGTGTGGAGGCAAATAGATGAATGACATAATTAATTCCACCGATTCACAAATTTCAGACATCGCAAATCAAACACAGCCAGTTCTTCAGCCCGCGCATCACCCGCAGTACCGCGACAGACTCTTCAAAGCAATCTTCGGCCGGGACACAGAACAGAGCAAAAAATGGCGTCTCGAATTATACAACGCGCTAAATGGTTCTCATTACACAGACCCGGACGCGCTCAAACTCAACACGATTGAAAATATAATTTACATCACGATGAAAAATGACGTGTCGTTTCTCATCGATTCGCAGATGAATCTGTATGAACAGCAAAGCACTTATAACCCGAACATGCCGCTCAGAGGCCTGATGTATTTTTCACAGTTGTATCAGATGTACATTTCTCAAAATGAGAAAGACGTACATAGTTCAAAAATTGTGAAAATTCCAAATCCGAAATTTATTGTCTTTTACAATGGCGTAAAAGATTTTCCTGACAGGATAAAACTTAAACTGTCAGACGCGTTTGAAAAAGAAGACAAATCCGGGGATTTTGAATGGACTGCAGAGATGATAAACATCAACCCGGGACACAATGAGACTCTTCAAAAAATCTGTAAGCCGTTGTATAATTATACAAGTTACGTTTCAAGAATTTCAGACAACAAGAAAAAGGGGGCTGACTGCAAAAGCGGCAGTCGATGAGGCCGTAGACTGGGCAATTAAAGAAAAACTTTTTGACGGCTTTTTCAAATGGCAGAAAGAGGAGATCTTAGCTATGAGTTTGACAGAATACGATGAAGAATCAATTCACAGAGCGTGGTATAACGACGGCCTCGAAGATGGAATTGAACAGGGAATTACTCAAGGAATCGAACAAACTAAAATCGACAATGCCCGAAAACTTTTTGAAAACGGTGCATCAATCGAGCTTATTTCAAAATCGCTTGAAATGACAGAAGAACAAATTAAAGAAATTGTAAAAGATGTTGTGATTGCTTAAAACAACCTAAGCGTTAATTGATATACATCCTTACAAACTTCACCGTTAATAATCCATCCGAACTCAGGCACATTTCTATTTTTCCACATATACCTCGGGATCAGAAAGATATGCTCCAAAACAATATCCTACGGTTCCTTGTTTTGGATGATTTTCGGCTGCATTATCAGGATTTTCTATTATCCTTATTTTAACCCATCCAGAAACTGCTCCGTCTATACAGTCAAGCTCTGTACAATCAAGATATTCAACGACGGTGTTTTTATCCATAACGCAAATAACAGCACCACCAAGACCCGCACTGCTTCTTAACTTTAATCTTTCATTGGTAAAATACTGATGATTTTTTACAAAATGGCATTCGATACTTTCAAACTTATTATAGTAATATGTACCTTTTCCAAGTTCGTTTTCACATGCGTTAAGATGAGGTTCTCAATATTTTATCAAAATCTTTTTATAATATTCCAAATCAATATCCATTCCATAATTAATAGCAAGCATTGCAAGCATAAGACGTTTTTCTGTCTCTATGCTTCCATCATCATCAACATAATTTGCAATAGTTCTATTATTATAATCGTCTCTTGAGTACACTCTGAAATATCTGGTTGAACTATGAGAAACAAAATTCAAATATTTATTTATTTTTTCTTCTTTATTTTTTGTGTGCTCAAACATTTTCATATACAAAACAGACCCAAGATTTATTCTTCTAAATGTGTATCTGTTATTTACATCATCAAAAGAAAAACTTGTTCTGAAAGTATTAAGTTGTTTTGCACCTGTTTCTATTGTTCTGCTGTTTTTAATTTGAATTGTTTTTCCATCGACAACACTATAATCACCCAGATCAATTGAATCTAATTCGTCATCAGCATTTATTTTATAACCACATATACTGTTATCTTCAAACTCTACAGCAGCATACTCCGTCTTTCCAGAAGATTTATTACTTATTTCTACTTCCCATAAACTATTTAAAAGATAGCTTTCTAATTGAACACAACTCCATTCAGAATTATCAAGTTTCTCATCATCCCACCATAGACAAAAATCTGCAGAAGGAATCCATCCTATTTGATTTTTATTTCTTACACTTTGAGGAAGAAAAATTGCACACCAGTTAGAATTATAATAAGATTCTTTGTCCCACCATACTCTTACATTATTCTCAGGTCCATGTATCTTAACGATTCTTTCATAAGTCCCTTGTGGCAAATAAAAGCGTAAAAAACAGTTTTTTAATTTTCATATAAATTTTACTCGTAACTCAGATTTTTTTTACATTTTATCAGCTTTTTTCTGATGTTCTTTCATTATCGGATCCCAGTATGAACGATATTTTGCCATAAAAGTATCGTAAAAGTAATATTCCTTATGTTCGCAATGA
>JAGHSB010000061.1 GCA_018066075.1 Candidatus Treponema scatequi | reverse complement strand
TATTTATATTGAAGAAACTTCAATTTTTGCTTTTTTTAAGGCTATAGGAACAAAAATGAGCGACGAACAGAACAATAATCAGCTTGAAGAAAAAAACGAAAACGAAAACATACCGGAAACTGAAAATAAACAGTCTCCTGACGAAAATCAGACTCCTGATAGTAATGAAAATAAAACTCCTGTAAATAATGAAAACAACAATCAGAGCGACTTTGATTTTTTCAAATTAACTACAGATGAAAAAGACGATAAACGCGATCCTAATAAAAAAGGACCTCATTTTCCATTTTTCGGACTGCTTCTTGCAGGAATGCTTCTCCTTATTGTTTTCAGTTTATTTACAAGTCAAAAGGCTGATGCACTTATCGATTATTCTGAGTTCATTGAGAAAGTTGATAATGGATCTATCAAAGAAGTTGAAATCGGTGAATTCTTTTACATCGGTTATGATTCAGTAGCTCCTAAAAAAGAAACTGATGACCTTCTTCCATTTTCTTTCAATTTCAGAACCAATGATGAAAGAAAATCTTATAAGACAATCGGTCATCCTTTTACAATGGATTCCTTTGTAAATCACCTTGAACAGGCAAATGTAAAATATAAATATGTCAGAACACAGAGCAATGGTCTTGTTCAGATTTTGAGAAATTACGGGCTCCCGCTTCTTATGATTTTTCTCATTTACTTTTTCTTCTTCAGAAAAATGGGAAGTGGAATGGGCAGCGGCATGGGAAGTATTTTTGGTGCCGGTCAGTCGCGTGCAAAAACTATTGAAGAGGGAAAAGTCAAAACACGTTTCTCTGATGTTGCAGGTGTTGATGAAGCAAAAGAAGAATTAGTTGAAGTTGTAGACTTCTTAAAGTCACCCAAAAAATATACAGATATCGGTGGTAAGATCCCAAAGGGCGTTCTTCTTGTAGGACCTCCTGGAACTGGTAAAACATTACTTGCTCGCGCTGTTGCAGGTGAAGCAGGTGTTCCGTTCTTCAGTATTTCGGGATCTGACTTTGTTGAGATGTTCGTTGGTGTCGGTGCAAGTCGTGTACGCGATTTGTTTAAGCAGGCAAGAGAAAAAGCTCCTTGTATTGTTTTCATCGATGAAATTGATGCACTTGGAAAGAGCCGTGTTAACGGATACGGAGGCGGTAACGATGAACGTGAACAGACATTGAACCAGCTTCTCGTTGAGATGGATGGTTTTGAAAATGAAAAAGGTCTTATCATTCTCGCAGCAACAAACCGTTCTGATATTCTTGATCCTGCACTTCTCAGACCAGGACGCTTTGACCGTCAGGTTCCTGTTGAATGTCCGGATGTAAAAGGACGTGAAGAAATTTTACGCATCCACGCAAAAAATGTCAAACTCGAAAATGATGTTGATTTTGAATCTATCGCTCATGGAACTGTGGGTTTTGCGGGTGCTGATCTTGCAAATGTTGTTAACGAAGCTGCTTTGCTTGCTGTTAGAAACGGAAGAAAGAAAGTTACGATGGAAGATTTCAATGAGGCAATCGATAAAGTAAGCATTGGCCTTAAAAAGAAAACTCGTAAAGATAATAAAAAAGAAATGCGTCTTATTTCTGTTCATGAAGCAGGCCATGCTGTAGTGGGTGCTCTTACTCCTGATTATAAACCTGTAAATAAAATTACAGTTGTTCCAAGAAGCCATGGTATCGGTGGTTTTACACAGCATCGCGAAGAAGAAGAGAAAAACTTCTGGACAAAGAAAGATATGATTAATGAAGTTGATTCATTCCTCGGAGGACGTGCAGCTGAAGAAGTTGTACTTGGCGATGTTTCAACAGGTGCTTCAAATGATATTGCCCGTGCAACAGAATGGATTAAAGAAATGATCGTTGATTATGGTATGAGCGATCGTTTCAAGAATATGACTCTGGGTCGTGGTGTTCTTGGACGTCGAGGTGGAGATCCTGCACTTGTAAGAGAGTTCAGCGAAGAAACACAGAAATATATTGATGAAGAAATTGCCCGCATCATGAATGAGCGTTATGACTATGTTCTTAAGCTTCTTAAAAAGAATAAAGATCTTCTTGTTGAAGTTGCAGACAAACTCCTCGAAGTTGAAACCCTTGAAGGAAAAGATTTCTACGAAATCGTCAACAGAAGGAAAAAAGGCTCAAAATCGTCTGAATCAGATGATAAAAAGGCATCAAAAAAGGGCGAAAAAGCCCCTAAAAAAGGTGCCGGTAAGGCAAATTCCACTAAAAAATAACAACCAGAAAGACAGTGCATATCACTCGACTTGACGATATGCACTATCTTCTATAAAATGAAATTTATGAAAGTTACTACAATCAAAAAATGCTTATTAAGCGCCGCAATCGTTCTTTTCTGCGGTTTTTCAGGTTTTTCACAGGGAATCACCACTGCAAAGGAATTTTTCAAAGAAGTTTCAGATAAATATGCAACATTTAAAGACTATCAGGCAACTGTAGACATTAAAATTGACCAGAAACAAATGAGGGCAACAGTTCTTTACATGGCTCCTGATAAGATGAGAATGGATTTTACAGAACCTTCAGAACAGACTATCGTTTATGACGGAAAAAAACTTATCTGTTATCTTCCTGAAAGTGCTGCCGTTTTGACACAGGAAACAGCAAACTCAAATCCTGCGACTGCAGAAGGTCTTTCTCTTCTTGGAAGATACTATTCCGTTTCATATGAACAGGCACAGGATGCAGTTCCACTTGAAGACGGCTCAGATGAAATGGTAATCAAATTGATCTGCTGGCGTCGTGCTGCTACAGAAAGCTTTCGTTATGTTAAATTGTTCGTTGATCCAAATACAAAATTAATCAGAAGAATTATTGCCGTTACTCCGGGTGGAGTTAACTATCAGTTTGATTTTAAGAATTATGAATTGAATCAGGGACTGACAGAAAAACGTTTCCAGTATGACATTCCGTCTGCTGCAAATACTTACGACAACTTCTTATACTCTGAATAATATTTAACGCAGGTTTTCGATTATGGAAAGTTACGGTGCACTTTTAAGAACAAGACGAGAAGAAAAAAAATTATCTCTTGATACTGTTGAAAGAGAAACATCTATCAGCAGAGAATTTCTTGAAGGCCTTGAAAATGAAAATACAGAAGTTTTTCATGGAGAAGCTTATCTCGTTGGTTTCTTAAGAAACTACGCTGATTATCTCGAACTTGATTCAAAAAAATTAATCAGCCTTTACCGCAATATGATGATTCAGGAATCTCCTGTTCCTGAAGGATTAATCGAAAAACCAAAATCAACTTATTTTGTTCCGATAGTAGTGGCAAGCTGTGTTGGTGTAGTGCTCGCAGTTTTCCTTATCGTATATTTTTCTGTTTACAGAAGAAAACAGATTGAAAAACAGAATGCATATGCAGTTTCTGAAAAAGTTCAGCAGAAAACTTATGAATTGTCTGACAAACCGATTAACGCTCGTGTTTATGTTGGTGATCAGATTGTAGTTCCTGCAAAAGATGGAAACGTTATTTTGACAGTTGCATCAGATACTAATTCTAAACTCGGTCTTAACACTCCGATTGGAATGCAGTACTTTGAACTTTCTGAAACTCGTGAACTTGATATCGATGGCGATGCAGCAATTGACTTTGTTCTTGACGTATGGGAAATCTCATCTAACGAACAGTCACGCGGTGCAGAAGTTTACATCGTTAGAAAAGATGAAAAAGCTGTTGCAGAAGTTGCAGACAATACAATCATTCCAATGCAGCAGAAAGAAAATGTTAATCAGACTTTAATTCTCGAAGACAACAGAGCATATCCGTTTACTTTGAATGCTTCATTCAGAAAACCTTGTGTATTCCGCTACGAAGTTGACAGAAAGAACTCTGTTGAAAATTATTATACAAACGGCGACGTTGTTACAATGACTGCCAACAACAAAGTTCGTGTATGGATTTCTAACGGTAATACTGTTAAGTTCCAGGTAATCGCTGCGAGCCAGACTTACGAACTTGAAATCGGTAAAGCCGGTGAATGTATCGTAGAAGACATCAAGTGGATCCGTTCTGACGACGGTCGCTATCGTCTGGTGGTTGAACCGATTGAATAAATTTTTCATTGATCAGCATGGCTGCGCAAAGAATCAGGTTGATGGAGAAATCATCGCATCAAAATTAATTGATGATGGTTTTGAAATGGTTGATTCGTTTGATGCAGCCGATTTTATTATCATTAACACATGCGGTTTTATTGAAAGCGCAAAAAAAGAATCTCTCGATGCGCTTTACAACATTCGTGCGTCATATCCGAAAAAGAAAATTGTTCTCGCAGGCTGTCTTGCAGAACGCTATGCAGATGTCTTTAAAGAAAATCTTGAAGAAGCAAATGGAATTTTCGGAAACGGAGATCTTCTTTTAATTTCAGATTTACTCACACAGATTCAGAAAAGAAAATGGCCTGTTGTCGTTTCAGAACAGACAGGTGTTTCAGTTTATAAACGAAATACATTTTTTAATTTTAAGAACTCGGCTTATGTAAAAATTACAGAAGGATGTTCTAATCACTGTTCGTTCTGTGCAATTCCTGTGATAAGGGGAGAACTTAGGAGCCGTCCGATTAAAGATGTCGTTGCAGAAGTAAAGTCTCTCATCAAGAAAGGATTTTTCGAAATTAATTTAATCGGACAGGATCTTGCAGCATTTGGAACTGGCGAAGAAGACGAAAAGATTTTCGGTAAATTGAGAAGCGCGAGTACTGGTAAAGATGCTGGTATTGCAAAAGATTGCGGTACTGTAAATTCCACTTCATATCTTTCGATGCTTCTGGATGAGATTTCGAAAATTGAAGGAAAGTTCTGGGTGAGACTTTTGTACATTCATCCGGATCATTTTAATTTTGATGTTGTTGAGCGCATTAAAAAGGATAATCGCATTCTGCCTTACTTTGACATTCCGTTTCAGAGCGGTGATACAGAAATTATTCACTCGATGAACAGAACTGGAAGTAAAGAAGGCTATATCAAACTTGTAAAAAAACTCAGAAAGGAATTGCCTGAAACAGCGCTTAGAACTACTTTGATGACTGGCTTTCCTGGTGAGACTGACGAAGCGTTTGACAATTCAAAAGATTTTTTGGAGACAATTAAACCTGACTGGTCGGGATGTTTTGCATACAGCCGTGAAGAAGATACTCCGGCATACAAGTTTAAAAACAGAGTTTCAAAAAAGATTTCAGAAGCCCGTGCAAAAACTCTCGAATCAATTCAGGAAGAGATAACTCAGGAAAAATTAAAATCTCGTCTTAAAAAAGATTATGACGTATTAATCGAAGAAGTACTGGACGCAGAAGATGACCAGGGATTTGCAATTGCAAGAGCATGGTTTCAGGCTCCTGATGTTGACGGTGCATTTGTTGTTCGCTATGACAGGGATGACAAAAAAGCTGTAAAGGCTGTCGTACCTGGAGCAGTTGTAAAAGTCAGAGCAGTAAAAGTTTCTGGAGTAGACATCGACAGCATTTTATTATGAGTGACGATTTCGCATTAGACTTTATCCGCAGTTTGCAATCTTCTCAAGAATTTTCTCCTGAAAGTTTTTCTGATGAAAGAAAACCTTCGGAAGAACTTGAAAAATATCTTTCGCTTTTAAATCCTGAACAGCTTGAAGCAGTTGAACACACAGGTTCTCCGCTTTTGATTTTAGCAGGAGCTGGTTCCGGAAAGACTCGAGTAATCACAACTAAAATTGCATATCTCATAAACAAACAGCATCTCGCACCATATTCCATTTTAGCAGTTACATTTACAAAGAAAGCTGCAAAGGAAATGCAGGACAGAGCTGTTCTGATGGAACCTTTAGCTAAAGATTCCATGATAAGAACATTCCACTCATTTGGTTCGTGGTTCTTAAGAAAGTTTCATGAAGAAGCCGGCATCGATGCAAACTTTACTGTTTACGATGATGACGACATGGTTACTCTTTTGTCAAAAGCAGTTCCGACTCTGACAAAACAGCAGGCTTCAAAAGTTGCACATCAGATTTCTCTTGCAAAAGATTACTGCTACACACCGGATTCAATCGAGCTTGATAAGATTTCAAGCAGACCTGAATTTCGAGAAGCATACAGAGCATATGAAGCGCGATTAAAGCAGACTGGAAATGTTGATTTTGGTGATCTTATCATGAAGCCAGTTCAGGTTTTGGAATCAAATGAAAACGTAAGAAGACAGCTTCACTATAGATTTAAAGTAATAATGGTTGATGAGTATCAGGACTCGAACGTTGCTCAGTTTAAATTGCTCAAGGCACTTACAGGAGAAAAAACTTATGTATGCGTTGTTGGTGATGATGATCAGTCAATTTATAAATTCCGTGGAGCAGAAGTTCAGAATATTCTTTCTTTTCAGGATGAATTTGAAAATACAAAACTCGTTAGGCTTGAAAGAAATTACCGATCGACAAATAAAATTCTTTTTGCAGCAGATAAAATTGTAAGTAAAAACGAAGACAGACTTGGAAAGAATTTGATCGCAGAACGCGGAGAAGGTAAGAAGCCTGTTTTAGTTTTCTTGCCAAATCAGGACGAAGAAGCAAAATTCTGTGCAAGTATGATTTTACAGGCACATGATAAAGGATGTCCTTTCAAGGATTGGGCAATTTTATACAGAACAAATGCACAGTCACTTACTTTTGAATCAGAGTTTTTGCATCAGAAAATTCCGTATCAGATTGGAGGCTCATTAAAATTTTATGAACGCGAAGAAATCAAAGACATGCTTGCGTTCTTGAGTTTGATTGCAAACCCGAGAGATGAAATTTCTTTCAGACGAATAATAAATAAACCGGCGCGTGGTGTTGGAAACGTAACTCAGGAAAAGATTTTGTCTTTCGCATTTGCACAGAACGGCCTTTACAATTTAATTGAAAGCGCAAAATCAGTTTCAAAAGAACTTCCGAAAAAAGCCCAGGAAGGAATCAACAGTTTTACAGAACTGATGGACGAATTAATTTTGTCGCTTGATGAAAGATCTCAGACTGCCGCGGGCACTGTGAGTGATGACATCACTCTTGCACAATTTGTTGAAGCAATAATGAACAAATCTGGGCTTCTTGAATATCACAAGGCACAGGATGAAATTGCAGGAACAACTCGCGCTGCAAACATGCAGGAACTTGTTAACAGTGCAGTTCTCTATAAGTTTACTCGTCAGGGGCTTCTCGAGTTTCTTGATCACATCGAACTCGACCGCACTCTTGAAAACGAAGAAAATGAAAAATCAGACTCTGTAACTTTGATTACGCTTCATAATACAAAAGGCCTCGAGTTTAATCGTGTAGTAATTACGGGACTTGAAACCGGAATATTCCCTCGTCAGGAAAAGACTGGAAGTGAACTCGAAGAAGAGCGAAGACTTTTCTATGTCGGAATAACTCGTGCAAAAGATGAACTTTACATCACAAGCTGTGCTCAGCGCCGCCTTTATGGTCATGTTGATTTTATGGAGCCAAGTATCTTTTTGCTTGAAGCCGGAGCAAAGACTTTCAGAGTTCTCGGTGAACAGCCGATTTCGTATCAGTATGCGATGAATGGAATTGATACGGATGATGAGTACAATGACAGTTTTGAAAGTGATGCTCGCGGTGATTACGATGAAAGCAGCAGTACTTCATCTGAAAGTAAAAAATCAAAAAAGAAATCTTCTAAAAAGAACGGACCTTGGTCAGTCGGAACAAGAATCTTTCACGACGATTACGGTTACGGACAGATAGTTCGTTCTGAAATTGAAAAGACTGACAATGAAAAGGGCGAGCTTGTAATCAGCGTTCTCTTTGAAAACGGCGGAACAAAGAGATTTCTGCCTGAGTATCAGAAATCGAGTCTTATGATTGTAAAAGATTAACCACTTGAGAAGAGTTACATAAACAGGGTTCGTCAGGAATCAGCATTCTGTTTATGAATGAAATAATTACATGACGGTGAGTCAAAATGATACAGTTAAGGTGGTAAATTAAAACACTGTGTCAAATTTACTCATAGTTTACATAATCTATATATAAAATAAGCAAAAAATCGAAATTCGTCAACAAAAAACACACAAAAAAGTCAAATTTCTTCAAAAAAAGTGCTTTTTTTAGTGGAATTTTCCCGGCCGGGCAAATTCCACCAGAAAATTTAAAACTTGGCACGGAAATTGCAACATCATTTATGTAAGAAAAAAAAGAAAAAGGTTTTACCTGATTCGCTTACATAATTTCTTTTTACGGGAGAACCGAGATGAAACACGATGATGACGTTTTAGCAATTTACCTCAAGGAAATCAACAGAATTCCTTTGTTGTCACATGAAGAAGAAATTAAGCTTGCAGAAGAAGCCCAGAGCGGGTCTAAAGCTGCAAAAGACAAACTTGTAAAAAGCAATTTACGCTTTGTCGTAAATGTTGCAAAAAAATATCAGAACCGCGGACTTGATTTGACAGATCTTATCAGCGAAGGAAACATCGGACTTATGACAGCTGTTGATAAGTTTGACGTTTCAAAAGGCTATCACTTTATTTCGTATGCTGTATGGTGGATTCGCCAGAGCATTTCGAAAGCAGTAAGCGAAAAGGCTCGCGCTGTAAGACTTCCGCTTAACAAAGTGGCAGAAGTTAATCAGATTAAAACTGCTCTTAAAACTGTCGGACGCAATATGACAGAAGATCAGGAAATCTGTGAAGTTGGTAAGATGTTGAATCTTGAACCACAGCACATCCGCGAGATGCTTGCAATCTCTGCAGAGTTTGTTTCACTCGATGCACCTGTTGCTTCTTGTGACAATGGAACTACAACAGTAGGTGACTTCATCGAAGAAAACCGCTTTGGTAATCCAGACGAAGACCTTTTGAATACTGCAATGAAAGATGACATTGAAAATGCACTCAACACATTGAAGCCAAATGAAAAAACTGTTATCACAATGCGCTATGGTCTCGATGGTGATAATCCTAAGTCGCTTAAAGAAATCGGTGACTACTGCAATTTGACAAAAGAAAGAATCCGTCAGATTGAAAAACGTGCAATCATGAGATTACACGAACCTGTACGTGCAAAATATCTTTCTAATTACGTTGCTTAAGTTTTTCGAGGGCGTCTTTACGGGCGTCTTCAAGAACATTGAAATCGCGTTCGAGATCTGCAATTCCAAGCTGCAGGTCTCCGCTCTGAATGGTCCCGGTAATCTCTCCGGGACCTCTTAGTTTTAAATCCTGTTCAGCAATTACAAATCCGTCTGTAGTCTCGCGAAGAATTTTCATTCTTGCAATTCCGTTTTTGGTAATGTTTTTTCTGAAGATTAAGAAGCAGTATCCCTGTGCGCTGCCGCGGCCTACACGACCTCTGAGCTGATGAAGCTGACTCAAACCGAATCTGTCTGCTTCTGCAATTACCATGCATGTCGCATATGCAACATCGACTCCGACTTCTACGACAGTTGTTGCAAACAAAAGCTGAATCTTTCCGTAATTGAAATCATCAAGTATTCTTGTCTGCTGTTCTTCCGTAACGCGTGAATGAATTACTGCGCATTTATAGTTTGAAAAATATTTTTTTGAAAGTTCGGCAAATGATGCTTCTGCGCTGTTGTCGCCTTCTTCGATTGCAGGATAGACAAAATATGCCTGATGACCTTTGTCGAGTTCCTGGCGGACTGCGTTGAATGCATTTGTTTCGTGTTCTTCTGAAACGAGGTATGTCATCACAGGTTTTCTTCCTGATGGAAGTGTTTTAATTGTTGAAATGTCTAAGTCACCGAAAGCAGTTAAAGCAAGAGTTTGTGGAATTGGTGTTGCGCTCATCATCAAAAGGTGAGGGCTTGCGTAAGTTGTTCCGAAAAGCTGCCGTCCTTTTTCTACGACTGCCTGTCTCTGTAAAACTCCGAATCGATGCTGTTCATCGATGACTGCAAGCTGAAGGTCTTTGTAAATTACATCAGATGAAAAAAGTGCGTGTGTTCCGATGAGGATTTTTATGTTTCCGGTTTTCAATTCTTTTAAAAGTGTTTTTCTTCCGGCAGCTTTGACGTTGGATGTAAGGTAAGCAACCTGAATGTCTGTTTTTTCAAGGAGTCGTGAAATGTTTTCTGCATGCTGACGAGAAAGAATTTCTGTCGGTGCCATGAATGCAACCTGACCGCCCCAGTCGATTACACGAAGTGATGCAAAAAGTGCAACGAGAGTTTTTCCGCATCCGACGTCGCCCTGTAAGAGACGCTGCATTGTGAAGGGGAGTGCATCATTCGTAATGCCTGCGCCAGTTTTAGAACTGACATCACTTATATTGCTCGCGGTTTCCATCTTTTTTAATATTTCTGTTCGTTCTTTGTAGCCGCGGTCGATTTCTGTGTTCATTTTGTTGATGACTGCAATCTGGTCTTTTGTGAGTGCGAATGAAAGTGAGTTTAAGAGTGCTGTCTGCGATGGTGAGAAGTCGAGCGGTTTTTGAGATGATGTTTGTGAGTTTTGAGAAGAAGTTTTCGCGTTTTGTGAAGAAATATTTTCTGAAGAAGTTTGTGCGATTAAGTCTTCGATGTTTTCTTCGGGGAGTGCGCCTTTACGTTTGTAGGCGCGGGTGAGCATTGTGGTCTGAAAGTTGTAGAGTTCTTCGTAGATTAATGTCTGGCGTGCGTCTTCGGCTTCTTTTAAGTTTTTGGGTTCGTGAAGTTTTTTGATTGCGTCACGTTTTGTTAAAAGTTTTCTTTTTGAAATTACGTCAGATGGAATTTCGTCGTCAAGCCCGATTGAATACTGCGATACAGCCTGAGACATTAATTTCTTTATTGCTTTTTGTGTAATGCCCTGAGTCAGATGATAGACTGGAATTATTCCTGAGTCTGGAAGTACTGTGTTTGAAAAATCTTCGAGAGCACCGTCTTCTGAAATTACATTTGCTTCAAATGAAGAACTCTGAAGTTCGTTGTATTTAATTTCAAAACTTCCTGTTACGCTTATGATTGCGCCTACTGGAAGTGATTTTTCGAGAAAGCTTCTGTTGAATGCGATAAGGCTTGCTTTTGCAGTTTCATCCTGAATTACGATCTTGAGTGTTTTCATTTTTCCGTAGCCGAAGTATTCGTGTGAAAGAACTTTTGCTGCAGTATGAACTTTTCTTGCTGTACGGAAATCAGAAAGCGGAATTCTCTTTGATCTGTCTTCGTAATCTTTCGGATAAAAAGAAAGAAGGTCACCGATTGTAAATATGTTGAGGTTTGATAATGCTTTTACTGTTGCAACGCCCGCTCCGTGCAAAGTAGAGACGGGAGTTTTTAATTCGGAAAGCTTCATTTGAAAATTCCACTTATAAAAATTAGAATGGAATGAGTCTGATTAATTTTACAAGCTGAAAGATGAATGCGTTACCTGCAGCTTCTGCAAGAATAAGAATGATTACGTCGATTATCAATGCATTCTTGTAAGAAATAAGTCTACCGCCTGTAAATGGTCTTACGATTCCGTAAACGATTGAGTTTAATGCTGTATCAACAAATTTCCAGAATTCAGATCTGCTGTATGAGTTCATCTGAAAAAGTAAAACGATGAAGCGGATTAAAAGAATGATTGCGATGAATCCGAATACAGAAGCTACGATGCTCCAGGCTGTCCAGATGAGTGAACTTAAAAATCCTGCGAATGACAAGCCGATTGAGTATCCGATTTCGTTGCAGAGCATTGCAGAAAATGAAATGATTCCGAGTGCAAGAACAGGAGAGAAGTCAATCATTCCTATTCTGAGAAAACCGTTTCTTGAAAAGAAGTCGAGGTATGGATCAGTTATGCTTTTGATAAATCTTGTGAAACCGTTATCAAGTCCCGGAAGCCATGAAAGTACAATTCTGATTGAACAGATGAATGAGTACATCCAGAGTACTGATGCTAAAAATCTGAAAGCTAATAATACATATTCCATTTAACGTTACTTCCTTATAAAAATCATTGACATACTTACGCTGTCCAGACTTCCTTTACGAGAGGAATGTCTGTAAGCGACCTGATAAACTCTTCGTCACAAGGCGCAGAAATCTGTGTGTTTGCCTTTACGGTAAACAATCCGTTCTGTGTCTCTATATGAAAATATACTGAACAATTGCCCGAAGTGCCAAATAAAAAGTCCTTTAATTGTGAAATTTCCAGTTCAGATTTGAAATTGCTTTCCATCTGGATGTGGATTTCTTTTATTGCATGCACTTTGAGCGATTTAAGGTCTTCGATTGAGTCGACGAGAACGGATGGTGTTTCGCGTGATGCGTCGAGCTTTCCTTTAAATGCATATACGTTGTCTGCAAGAATCTGAGTTCTCATCACAGCCCATGTCTTTGGAAAGAACGTTAAATCTATTTCACCGTTAAAGTCCTGAATCTTTGCAAATGCCATGTCATCACCTTTTTTAGTTTTGATGACGCGGAGTTCCTGAAGCATTCCGACAACTGTATAAACTTTTCCGGCATTTCTGTTCTGCCATGAGTTCTGTCCGCTTGCATCGAGAGCTTCTTTCTGAGCTTTTGCAATTTTTGCTTCGCGTTCAAGATTGAGTGAGTTTAATGTAGCGCACTGTTCGATAACCTGACGGTAATCATCAAGAGGATGCCCTGAAACGTAAATTCCGATGCACTCTTTTTCCATGTTGAGTTTTTCCATTGTCGGAAGGTCTTCTACTTCTTCGAATGTAAAGTCAACAAATTCTTTTTCACCAGAGTCTTCGAAAAGTGAAATCTGTCCGTTGTCCATTCCGTGATGTTTTGCATCTGCGTAATCAACTGCACGTTCAAGATTCTGAAGAAGGGTAGGTCTGTTCTGACCAAGATTATCAAAGCCGCCTGTCTTGATTAAAACTTCTATCGCTTTGTTGTTAACGACTCGTTTACCGTCGATGACTTTAACTCCGGCTCTTTCAACAAAGTCAATGAAAGATTTGTAAGGTCCGTTTTCTTCTCGTTCTGCAACGATTGCAGCTGCGGCACCTTCTCCCATTCCCTTGATACCTTTGAGACCGAATACGATTCTTCCGTCAACGACATCGAAAATAATATCTGAACGGTTAACGTCAGGAGCATCAACAGGGATTCCCATTCTTCTAGCTTCTGCAATATATCCCGGGAGGCCGTCTGTCGAAGTAATTTCATTTGTTAAGTTGGCTGCCATAAATTCGGCAGGCTTGTTTGCCTTGAGCCATCCTGTTCTGTATGCGAGAACTGAATATGCAGCGGCGTGCGATTTGTTAAATCCGTATCCGGCAAATGGAACCATGATTTCAAAGATGTCTGCAGCGTGTTGTTCTGTAAATCCTTGCTTGATTGCACCTTCGATAAATTCCTTTTTCTTTCCCATCAAAACTTCTGGTTTCTTTTTTCCCATCGCACGACGGAGCATGTCGGCACCACCGAGTGAGAATCCGGCGATGCGCTGTGAAACCTGCATTACCTGTTCCTGGTAAACCATAACACCGTATGTTTCTTTAAGAATTTCTTCAAGACATGCGTCAGGATATTCAATTGTTTCAGGTTTCCATTTTCCGTCGATGTATTTTGGAATGTAATCCATTGGTCCCGGACGATAGAGCGCGTTTAACGCAACGAGTTCTTTGAGTGTACGAGGTTTTGCCTGGCGAAGAATCTTCTGCATTCCAGGACTTTCAAACTGGAATACTGCAACAGAGTCACCGCGGTCAAAGAGGTCAAATGTTTTTTCATCTTCTTCAGAAACTTCTGCAGTCAAAAATTTTGGCTGGTCTGGTTTAAGATGTTTGTTGACGATATCTTCTGCGTAACGGATTAAAGAAAGTGTTTTCAATCCGAGGTAGTCAAACTTTACAAGTCCGCAAGGTTCGATGATATCCATTGTGTACTGTACTGCAACTTTACCTTCTGCTACGAATACAGGCGCCCAGTTAGGAAGCTGTGTCAAACCGATTACCATTCCTGATGCGTGAAGACCAGTGTTGCGGTTTACGTTTTCAAGCTTTTTTGCAAGAGTAAAAAGCTGCTGATATCTTATGTCATCTTTATATGGAATGAGCTGTCCACCGTCAGGAAATTTTTCTGTCGGTGGTGAGAATGCGTCTTTAAGTTTTGCTTTCGGGTTGTCCGGGATGCATTTTTTGAGCATGTTTACTTCTGCAAGTGGAATATTTAAAACGCGTCCGACATCTGCAAGAACTTGTTTTGCTTTGAGTGTACCGAAAGTTACGATATGTCCTACCTGAGGATCTCCGTACAAATCTCTTGTATGCTGGATGATATTCTGGCGATAGTCGAAGTCCATATCAACGTCAAAATCAGGCATTGATACACGTTCCGGATTTAAGAATCGTTCAAAGATAAGTCCGTACTTAAACGGATCGATATCTGTAATTGTCATACAGTAAGCAACGAGAGAACCTGCTCCCGAACCACGTCCAGGACCAATAGGGATGTAAGGCTTTGGTCTGTTGTTTACATTGTCCCAGGTTGACTTTGACCAGTTGATAAATTCCCAAACGATTAAGAAGTAACCGGAGAAACCCATCTGGAAAATGATTCCAAGTTCGTATTCTGCACGTTTTCTGATTTCTGGAGTAATTTCTTTGTATCGTTTTTTAAGACCTTCTTCTACGAGATAGCGAACATAATCGTCCTGATCTGATTTATAGTCATCACCATGAGTACAGAATTCTTCTGGGAGTTTAAATCGCGGGAGACAGTCTTTGAGTTCCTGGGTTTTGTACTGGTGAATCGTGAGATTGCACATGTTTGCAATCTTGATTGTGTTGTCGATTGCTTCAGGACAGTCTGGAAAGAGTGCGCGCATTTCTTCTTCTGTTTTGAAATACCAGTTGTCATTTCCGTTTCCGCCCATTGTCTGATGAGGTTCGTTATATAATTTTTTAAAACCGATGCAGCGTAAAATATCCTGGGCAACGGCATCTTCTCTTTCTACATAGTGAACGTCGTTTGTTGCAACAAGTGGAATGTCGAGCTCGTGGGCGAGTGCGATAAGTTTTTTGTTTACGATTTTCTGATCTTCAAGTCCGTGGTCCTGAATTTCGATGTAATAGTGATCAGGTCCGAAAAGATTTTTATATTTTAATGCAAGTTCTTTTGCTTCATCATCTCTTCCAGCGAGCAGAAGCTGCGGAAGTTCACCTGCGATACATGCAGAACAGCAGATTAATCCTTCGTGATATTTTTCGAGAAGTTCAAAGTCGATTCGAGGTTTTCCGTAATAGAGACCTTCTGTAAATCCGATTGATGAAAGCCAGCTGATGTTTTTATAGCCAGTTTCATTTTCGCAGAGAAGAATCAGGTGAAAGTAATGTGCGTGGCGGTCGCCGTCTTCTCCTTTATGAGAATATGGAACGTCATTTTTTTCCAGATGGCTTCCGTAGGCAACATAGAATTCTTCGCCGACAATCGGATTGATTCCATTGGCGTGGCAGATGTGTTCAAAGTTTAATACACCGAACATGTTTCCGTGGTCTGTAAGGGCCAGTGCCGGCATATTGAGGCTTTTTGCTTTTGCGATTAAGTTGTCGAGTTTTGCACAGCTGTCGAGAAGCGAATAGTCAGAATGGACATGGAGGTGGACAAAATTAGAAACCGGTGTCCCCTCAGGCGCCGGGTCAAATACGTGTATATCTGCCATATTCCTATATTTTACTAAAGAACTACTTTATAGTCGAGAGT
>JAGHSB010000084.1 GCA_018066075.1 Candidatus Treponema scatequi | reverse complement strand
CTTTAGTTATGATTAATTTTTTGCCAGAAGCAATGCCATGGATTTGGGTTGCAGTTTTAGTTTTATGTGGAATTATCGAAGCAAGTACTCTCTCGCTTACGACAATCTGGGCCGCCATCGCAGCTATTCCGATGATATTCATTTCAAAAACTTCACTTTCACTCAAGTGGCAGCTTTTGATCTTTGCAGGTCTTACACTTGTTCTTCTTTTGGCAACAAGACCGCTTGCAAAAAAAATGATTTACTCAAAAAAAGCAAAGGACGTTAATTCGCTCGTTGATCAGGAAGTAACTGTTACAAAGACAATCACGCCTCACGAAAAAGGACTTGTCAAAACAGAAAACGGCGTCACCTGGAACGCAAAAAGCGCAAACCAGGATGACATCGCAGAAAATTCCATCTGCAAAATTACTGATGTACAGGGAAATACTCTCACAGTAGAGTTGATATAAAAAGAGGAGACATAAAAAATGACATTTTTAATCGCAGCTTTAATCGCAATCGTAGTACTCATGATTATTACAAACATCAGAGTTATTCCGCAGTCAACTGCAGCAGTTATCGAACGCCTCGGTGCATTTCATGCAACTTGGCAGGTTGGACTTCACGTTAAGATTCCATTTATCGACAGAATTGCAAACAAGATTTCGCTCAAGGAAAAAGTTTTGGACTTTGATCCTCAGCCGGTAATCACAAAAGATAACGTAACAATGATGATTGATACTGTAGTTTACTTTCAGATTACAGACCCGAAACTTTACACATACGGTGTAGAACGCCCGATGAACGCTCTCGAAAATCTTTCTGCAACTACACTCCGTAACATCATCGGTGACCTCGAACTCGACGAAACTCTCACAAGCCGCGACGTAATCAATACAAAGATGCGCTCAATTCTTGATGAAGCAACAGACCCATGGGGAATCAAAGTAAACCGTGTAGAAGTTAAGAACATCGAACCTCCAAAGCCAATCCGTGAAGCAATGGAAAAACAGATGAAAGCAGAACGCGAACGCCGCGAACAGATTTTGATTTCTGAAGGTCACAAGCAGTCTGCAATTCTCGAAGCAGAAGGTAAAAAACAGGCTTTGATTCTCGAGGCTCAGGCTCAGAAAGAAGCTCAGATTTTGAAAGCAGAAGCTGACAAAGAAGCTCAGATTCAGAGAGCGCTCGGTGAAGCAGAAGCTATCCGTGAAGTTCAGAGTGCAAAGGCAGAAGGTCTTAAGATGCTCAAAGAAGTTAAGCTTGATGACGGCGTTTTGAAACTCCGCTCACTCGAAGCTTTCGAAGAAGCAGCAGACGGACAGGCAACAAAGATCATCATTCCATCTGACATTCAGAACATGGCAGGACTCGTTTCTGCTTTAACAGAAGTTGGAAAGAAATAGTTTTACAATTTTGAAAAAGTTTATTAATTAAGGAAAGTTTATGATTGATAGAGTTTCATTAAAAAACCAGGCGAAAAAAGATTTAAAGGGAAAGTACGAAACTTTGGTTCTTGCTGGTCTCTGCTTATATGCAATTTTGATTGTATTCGGAGTTACATTAGCAGTATATATGATTAAAACTGATATGGCAGTCGGGCCAGGATTCTGGATTGCATACTTCGTTTGTCTTGCATTTGATATGATGGTTTTACCGATTTTCAGTTTTGCACTTATTCGAACAGTAATACAGATAAAACAGACAGGTGAAAAAGCTTCGTTTAATGATTTTATTTCAAACATGGGATATGTCGGAAAATCTCTCGGAGTTTACTGGTACAAAGGGCTCTGGATTACTATCTGGACAATTGTGGGACTTTTGGCTATATTAGCACCTGTTGCTATTATAGTTTTGCTCAACGGTTTTGATGAAAATGCAGCACTTGTATTGATTGTTACATCAATATTAGAAATTGCTTTAAGTGTTTTCATGATCTACAAACAGATTCAGTATTCAATGGCAGAATATATTCTTGCAGAAGATCCAGAAAGAAAAGTAGTTGCTTCTTTTAAAGAAGGGATTAAGCTTACAAAAGGATACAAGTCAAACATCTTTGAGATGATGATTTCTTTCATCGGCTGGTTCATTCTCAGCGTCTACACCCTCGGAATTCTCTTTCTCTGGAAGATGCCATACTATGTAATGTCAATGTACAACCTTTACGAAGCCATTCGTGACGAAAAACTAAGAATGTCCCAGTCCCCTGCCCCTGACTCTCAGCCGGCAATAGACTCGAACAACTAAAGGCTCTTCAATTCGACGCTTTCACATACGAAAGCGTCGTCTTTTTTTACAAGTTCCACTATCGCATACTTACCTTCAGCAAGGCTTCCTGGGTTTACTACTGTCGAGTCACCGATTTTTTCAACTGCACATCCTTCATGAATATGGCCTGTTACTACGAGGACAGGATTTCTTTTGAGGATGAAATCTGTGAGCATCTGACTTCCTGCGTGAACGCCTGGAGCCGGGCTGTCGATTTTTTCTGCTTTTGGAGGGTTATGTGAAATGATGACAAGGTTTGACCACTTTCCGTTTTCGTCACCGCATGCTTCTGTGGAGTTTTCTACGATTTCAAAATCTGAAAGAAGGTCTTCTTCTGTTCTTTCATTTGCTGTTTCATTTGTAAATACAGATCCGCCTGATGAACCTGCAATTGCAAGTCCGTCGTGAAATACGAGTGACTTGTGAACGCTGATGTCCTGTTCTTCAAGCTGTTCGATGAAATCCATTTCGTCACAGTTTCCGCCTACTGCAAAAATTGCTTCGTGCTTTACTGCGAGTTTTTCAAGTACAGGTTTTCCTGTTTCGAGTTTGAAACATTCTGCAAAGTCTCCGGCGCAGAAAACGCCTTCTACTTCTTTGAATACAGGATCAAGTTTATCGATATTTTCTAAGTTTCCGTGCATGTCAGAAATTACTAAGTATTTCATTTTTCCTCCGCGGGCAGCAAATTGATTTTAATCTTTTTAACTGATTAAAGTCTGTCCATAATTTCTTTTAATTTATTCATCTGGTCCTGAGTACCGATTGTGATTCTGAGATATTCTTCGATTCCTGGTGTGTCAAAGCGGCGTACTAAGATTCCGTTCTGCTTGATAAACTCGTAGGCTTTTTTTCCTTCGAGTCCGTCTTTTTTAAGGAATACGAAATTTGTTTTAGAATCGTTTACAGTATAACCTCTTTCTTTCAAATACGAAATAAAATCTGCACGAGTATCGCAAACTTTTTTCGCACATTCCACATAATAAGAAACATCACGGCATGCTGCAACTGCTGCAACCTGAGTTACTGCATCCATCGGAAAGTGATTGAGTGAATTTTTTACTGTTGTAACTGCGTTTACTAAATCAGGATTTGCAACGATGTATCCGCTTCTGAGCCCAGCACCGCAAAGTGATTTACTGAATGTTCTTACAACGACGAGATTCCTGTAATCTTTCAAAAGCCCGATTACGCTTTCGCCGCCAAAATCAACGTATGCTTCATCAACTACAAATACTCTGTCCTTTGGACTTTCGTCGAGCATCTTTTTGATTTCGGCTCTTGTCATTGCAAGGCTTGTCGGTGCATTTGGATTTGCAAAGATTGTGCTTGAATTGTTTTTATTTGAAAGCTCTGTCATTTTTTTGACGTCGAGTGTCCAGTCTTTGTTGAGTGCAACAGGGAGTCGTGGAATGTCGTAGAATCCGCAGTATACCGGGTAAAAGCTGTATGAGTGTTCAGGGCAGATCAATGGTCTGTCTGAATCAAAGAATGCGTAGAACACGAAAGACAAAACTTCGTCACTTCCGTTTCCGGTATAGATCATGTCCGGAGTTACGGTGAACGGAAGCTTGTCTTCTGGAGAAGGAATTACTTCTTTTTTGTTTACCTGGCATCGTGAAAGTACACCGCCAGTTTTATTGAGCATGTCTGCGATTGCCGCATGGAGTTCCTTTGAGTCCGGATCAGGATAAAGTCCGAGTTTTTCAAGATTGCCGTCGATAAAAGATTTGACTGCCTTTCCTACTTCTGGACTTGGCGGATAAGGGTTTTCGTTTGCATTGATTTTGATGTATTCCCTGTCTTTCGGCTGCTCGCCCGGGACATAAGGTTTAAGGTTTTTCATGCGCTGTGCTAACATTTTTGACTCCATGTTCTGAAACTCGTTCAAAACGTCATTTTTTACTATTTTATTCACTAATTCTCATTTAATCAATTGTATTAATTTTTTAGTTTAAGTGGAATTTATACGCCCAAATTCCACTTATAATGCACGCTTTTTCCTTGTTAAATGGAGAATTTTGAGTTAAAATAAACTAATATGCCAGTAACGTCGAATATATCAACATTATTAAAGTATTATGCTTCAAAACAGAACTCACCTTTTATTCCATATAAAGATTTCTGCGACTACATCAAACGCTATGCTCAGCACAATGTAGAAGAACAGCCAGATTTAGTAACTTACCTCGGAAACCCGGAGCCTGCCATCGAAAAGGAACTTGCTCCGCTCATCGAGTCAAAGGCTGTTCATGTCAATGACAACAATCCGAACAAGAAAGTAATTTTCGTTACAGGCTTTTACATGACAAAATATGCGGAACGCTATAAAGAAATTATGGCAAATCCGTCGATTCCTTTTCCGACAATTACTGACCTTCCGAAACAGGCACCTCTTGAAGTTTTAAACAAACAGGATTCTCAGGACCTGATTCTAAAACTCATGGCAAGTCAGGACAAAAACGATAAAAACCTTTATGCAATCATTCTTCCGAAAAATGTTCCGGCTGTAATTTTACCAGGAAACGTTCCTATTAAAATTTTGATTGATGCCGTAATGGAAAAAATCAGAAGAATGCTCAAAAAAGAAGAATACCACGATTACTACCTCAAGAAATTACGCATCTCAAATCCTGGTAAAGAAATTTCTTCTAAAAACTTTTTCAATTCTTTTTTAACAAATCCGGATGCAGCACTCCGCTCCCTCGAAAGCTCGGGAGACAGTTTCTACTTCTGGAACCAGCTCTGTTACTTTATCAAGCAGGACTACGAAAAAGTTAAAGACTTTACTTCAGAAGACGTAAACGTACTTCAGTCTGTTTACATTGCAGAAATCGTAATCTCATACTATAAAAACGAAGCTTCGGCAAACCTTCAGAGGGAATCTGCAATCAAAACTCTCCAGCTCTGCCTTACAAAACCACCGTACTATTTTACGATGGATACAATCCTAAAGTTTACTGACACAAAAGGAATTCCACTTTACGGCCAGTTTACTGACAAAGATTTAAAAGAATTTTTACAGAAAGAAACTACAGATGCTCCGGGAAACGAACTTCCAAAACTTCTCGTTTTCAAAATCGACAACGGAACACGCTACTTCGTATACAAAAACAATGTAATTCCACTCATCGTAAGACTTGCAAGTGATGCACATACAGAAATCGATGAGCTTTTGACAAAAGACTGGTACAAAAAGCTTCACAACTTTGAAAAGCTTCCTGAAATGACAGAAGAAAGAGCATTCAACGAAAGACTCGAAGATGAACTCAAACTCAACTCACCAGTCCTCTACTCGCTTTTAACATCAAGCTTCCTTCCAATCCTCAACATGGAAATGCAGGAAAACTCAACACTCGGTGCACAGGGAAGCATCTTTGAAGGCGACGAACTCATGAGCTATGCCGGAATCCTCCAGCTCAACAGAAATGAAATCTTAGAAAACGCAAAGATTCTTCTTCCAATCTGGTATACAATTCCAATCATTTCATGGATTATTGCACTCTTTACAAAGAAAAGAAGTTCAAAACCAGCAAAGAAGAAATCAAAGAGTACACAGATGGTCGTTCAGTCTGAAGAAGTCAATGAAGAACTCGACGGACTCGAAGGTAAAAAGCCTCAGAAGAAAGCAATTTCAAAACGCGATTTTCTCATTCAGGCAGCAAAAGAAGTCGAATCAAATTTCGTTCCACGAGGCTCTACTCTCGAAAGCGAACTTGTTACATACCGCAAGCAGTGGAACAAGATGATTTCAAAACAGGCTAACCAGGATTTGACAGAAGACGTCAACTCGCTTATCCGCGACTACATGAGAAAAGTTTTGAGAACACTTCCTGCAAAAGGATTTGATGCAGAACGCGTTACAAACCTTGCAGAAACTCTCAACGATACTCCTAACATGCAGAAGCTTTCAGAACATGAAGCTGTTCTCCACTACATCGAGCTCTACATCATCTACATCGTTAAAAATCTTGAAAAAAGTTTTCAATAATTAAAAATTTTTTTAAGAATTGGTAATAAAAATTGCAAACGCTCGTATATTACAGGTGTCAGGCCTTTGGGTCTGCCACCTTTTTTTTGTCCGGCCGGCAAAAAATTTATTATACGAGGTTTTATTATGAATAACATTAATTGTTTAATCGTTGAAGGCAACATCACACAGAATGTTGAATTTAAAACAACAACACACGGGTACCCGGTTTGCAAGATCCCTATTGCAGTAAATCATGTTTACAAAAAAGCAAATTCTGACGAGTACGTAGACGAAGTTTCATATTTCGATATCGAAACATTTGGAAAGCTTGCAGAAATCTGCGCAAAGTTTTCTGAAAAAGGACGCGGCGTAAGCGTTGTCGGAAGAATTAAGCAGAACAGATGGAAGAGCGACGACGGTAAAAATCAGAGCCGTGTAACTATCATCGCAGAAAAGGTTGAGTTTAAACCGAGATTAAACGGTTCAGCCGGTTCTAAGAAAGAAGTCGCTTTAGATGATACAGTCGACAAAAAAGAGCTCGAAGCAAAAACTAATCTTGCAGAAAAAGCCCTCGAAAGCACAACTACAGAAGACAAACAGGCGGTAACATTCTAGAAACAAAAAGAAAACGCACGGACCAAATGAAAAACACCTGTCCGTGCGTTTTTGTATTTCTAAAGACGCCCGTTCAAAACCGGATGTCAGCTTCGATATCCGGGCATTTATCTTTTCTTACCACCGCGACCGCCATTTCTCGAGCGGCCGGCACCAGAATCCCTTCCGCGGCCGGATCCAGAATCTCTTCCCTTTGAAAAACCAGAATCCCTTCCGCGGCCGTATCCAGAATCTATTCCCTTTGAAAAACCAGAATCCCTTCCGCGGCCGGCACCTCTTCCCTTGCCCGAGTCTCTTGCACCGGCGGCTTTCATTGCTCGGCGTTCGTCTGCGGCCTTGAAGTTTTCAAGTTTTTCAGGAGAGTAGAAACCGTCTTTCCAGTTGAAGCGGCTTGTTTCAGGGAGAACCTGTTTTTTGAGGAGAGCCTGGAAGACCTGCTTAAAGTGAGTCTTCTGAACTTTTGTCTTTGAAAAGTCGATGAGGATTCGTTTGAAACCGAGGCCACCGAGCATGTCAACTTTATCGATGATTGAGAACGGAGTTTCAGGCATTACGAAAGATCCGTCCGGAGTTGAGTTAACTTTGAAGCTGACATTTTCTTTGTCAGAAAAATATGTAAAATCATATTCTTTCGGAAGCTTGAAACGGATTCTGAAAAGTGCCGGATATGCAAAAACCGGAACAAGAACGCGCTGACGAAACTGTGTGTCGTAAACGTCTTCGAGGTTCTTACGTGAGTTTTCGTATGGTGAAACAAATGCACCGATGTCCTGGTTTTCAAGCCAAGAAACTGCCCAGCGGTTGAATGTATAAAGATAAGGACCTGCGATGATGTTTACGCCCTTTCCTTTTAACATTGCGATGTGTGCAACGTTGTTTGCGATGAATGTTTTATATCCGAGCTCGATGAGTGTGTCAATTGTCGACTGTAGTTCATCTTCGTTTGCAGCAGCACAGAATGGATCAAGAGAAAGAATCAGCTGCTTTTTAGAAAGTGGAATTACTGTCTTCTGCTTTGTGAGGTCTGCAATTGTTGTCTTGTTTAATTCGATGATGACGCGGACTGGATGTCCTGCCTGTACGATAAAGATGTCTTCAATCGATGAAACCTGAATGTAAACGCCTTCTGGAAAGTACGAGAGTTCGTTTTTTGCAACTGGTGTCAAATCGAGAATAGGAAGCTGTTCGTCGCCAGGCTGTCTGAAATATTTTGAAAGGTCATTCGGCAAAACGTGTGCGTATCGTTTTGACATTGCTTTTGTCTGCAAAAGATAAACGCTGTCGCCAGATGTAAATCCGTTTGGAATGTCGATCCAGCGGTTTCCTTTTTCGTCTGTATCCAAAAATCTTACTTTGTGGCTTTCGCGTCCTGTGTCGTCTTTCTTATGAAGGCGGATGGAATCTCCCGGATCCGGATCATACGAACCGCCACTAAGAGTTACCATTTTAAAATCCTGAGGTCCCGGTTTTGTCTTGTCGATTTTTCCAAGGTAGATTCCTGTTCCACCGGCCTGCTTTGGATTTAAAATCTGTGAGCCTGCTCCTTCTACTCCGTCTTCCAAAGTTTTAAAATTATACCAGTAAGAAGTTTTAGCGCGCGCAAAGTCTGTCGAAAGCATTCTCTTTGCTGCAGCGATTGCTTCTTTTTTGTTTTCTGTGTAATGGTCCATCAAATATCTGTAAGCCGAAACTACGCTTCCAACATATTCAGCAGATTTCATTCGTCCTTCGATTTTAAAACTTTCAACGCCAGCTTGAATCAAATCAGGAATCTTGTCGATGAGCTGCAAATCACAAGGAGAGAAATAATATCCCTGGTCAATTCCACCAGGAACTTCTGCAGTATAAAAACGACGGCATGCCTGTGTACACATTCCACGGTTAGCAGACTTTCCGCCTAAGAAACTTGAAAAAAGACACAAACCGGATTCACTTACGCAAAGCGCGCCATGAACGAATACTTCAAGTTCTGTGTTTGTCTTTGCTTTGATTGCCTTAATTTCTTCAAGTCCAAGTTCGCGTGCAACTACAACTCGTTTGAATCCTTCTTTGCTCAAAAGATTGACGCCCGCTGCGCTTGCAACGTTCATCTGAGTACTTGCATGTAAAACGAGGTTCGGAAAAAATTCCTGACACATGCGGATAACTGCATAGTCCTGAACGATTAATCCGTCAGGACCGATTTTATTGAGATAAGATAAAAATCTGTAAAGTCTTTCAAGGTCGCGTTCTTCACTGACTGTATTAACTGTTACATAAATCTTCTTGTTCTGTCTGTGAAGTGAATTGACTGCTGCTTCAAACTGATTCCAAGCAAAGTTTGTTGTTCTTAAACGAGCGTTAAAACTCTTAAGACCGAGATAAACTGCATCAGCACCTTCGCCAATTGCCGCATCCAATGATTCAATATTCCCCGCCGGGGCCAATAATTCTGCCATACAGAGAAGATAGCATAAAACGGACTATTTTTCCATAGTAGCGCCGGCGGGTATTGAATTGATGACATCACTTGAAATGTCTGCAGGCACTGCGAGTGATATCTCTCTCTTACGAGTTCGGGCGGCCTGGGGTGGAACTTGTGGCGGTGTGGCATTTCCAGTTGGTGCGCGATGTCGGGGTGACTGTTCCGGTGAGGCGGGCGCAGTCAGTTCTTGAGATGAAAGAAGTTGATTTTCTTTCTGTGCTCCAGACTGCGT
Organism: Candidatus Treponema scatequi; assembly: GCA_018066075.1. Classification (GTDB taxonomy): domain Bacteria; phylum Spirochaetota; class Spirochaetia; order Treponematales; family Treponemataceae; genus Treponema_D; species Treponema_D scatequi. The sequence continues at coordinate 1,205 of JAGHSB010000084.1, read as the reverse complement.
CCTGAGGAAGGCAGTTGCCGCCCCAGAGACTATTTTGTTTACAGAGTTCTGCGATGTTAATAAGTTTTTCTGACTTCCAGTTTGAGTTTTCTTCCTGATAGTCTCTCGTGCAGTACATGACGCAGTCGACAATTACGCTTCTCGCCTTGTTTTTCAAAAGGACAATTTCTGCCGTCCCGCTTAAGGCACTCTCTTCACTGTCAATCCAGATGTCGCGCGCTCCCGAAACAGAACCTGTCGCAGTCGAAAGATTGAGATTGTCTCCGAGTTCTGAAATGCACATTCCTTCTTCATCAGTCTTTCGCAAATGAACTACGACATACTCCCCTTTTGAAACTTCAACACACGGAAGCCTAAAACTTCTTTCATCACTTGCAGTATAAAGCTCAAGACCAAAAAAATTTCCAGACGTAACGCAGTACAGCTCGATAAATTCCACTTTATGCTTTGCTTTCTCATAGTTGTCTGAAATCTCTGAAATCACGACAACCGGAAAGTTTTTGTTCTCTCCATAAAACGGAATCGTAAACGAAAGGCTGTTTCCCGCAGGATCTTTTACGCTTGCAAAAAGTGCATAGCATTTTCCAATCTGAGTCTTGTCCTTTACTTCAAAAACGACATCTTTTTTATCAGCTTCATTATTAAAATCGACAGTCATCTTCTGTTCCGTTTCCAGAAAATTTTCTATCGAAGTTTTTGACTCATCTGACTCTACGGCAAAAGCTTTTGATACGCTTACATCTTTTGAAAATTTTACTTCGATAGTTCCGGCATCGATATTGTAATCTGTAATCCTTACGCTCGTTGCTCCGTCACCGACAAGGGTAATTCCTTCTGGGGTAATCTGGCACGATGAATGGTACATGCAAACTGCAACCAGAAATACGACTGCAAACGAAAGCCCCAGCTTTCTCGCAAACTCAGCAAAAATCTTTTTCATATTTGAAACTCCGTATTATAAAATTCCACCAAAAAAATCTGCACAGCCTGCTCTGCACAAAAATTTTCCCCACACCTTATAATCTCTGCGTTTGCTATTTTTTCACACAAAAATGAAAAAAATTTTTAAGAAATATGCTTTTTTATTCTTGAATTGTCAAATCAAGTGCAACGTTTTTGAATAATAGACCTCGAAAGGTGTTTTGTAACCAAGGCATTTTCTTGGTCTTTTATTTATTTTATCAGTTACAAATGCAATATAGCTG
>JAGHSB010000164.1 GCA_018066075.1 Candidatus Treponema scatequi | reverse complement strand
CTTATATATATTGACCTCTTTTGAAAAATCGACTATTATTAGTATGTACATTTTAATTACCTTTTAAGATGGACTCGTGCGAACGGGTCTTTTTTTATTGCTGCACAGGTTTTGTGCATAAGGGGAAAACTTGGAATACATTTCTTTACAGACATTAACACATTATTCTGACTGTCAGCCGCTCGTTGACGGTCTTGGTTACATTCTGGTAGATCTGAAAATTATTCCGGCAAAAAGTACTGTAAAAATCAGCGCTGTAATTGCATCTAAAGACATTGCTAAAGACATCGGTGTTGAAGACTGCTCAAAAGTTCATCATGCTTTACTTCCACGTTTACAGGCTTTGCTTGGAACAGAAGATACCTACATGGAAGTCACATCTCCAGGAATGGACAGAAACATCAAGAATGCTGCAGAGTTTGAATTATTTGTCGGTCACGAAGTTCGCGTGTGGGACAAAGAAGTTTCAGACTGGGTTGGTGGAACTATTAAAACCGCAGACTCAAAATCTGTAACATTGACTAATCAGGAAACAAAAGAAAACAAAACTGTCAGTTTTGAAAATATTGCGAAAGCTAAATTTATATATATGTAGGAGGCTCAACTAAAAATGGCTTCAAAGAAAACTTCAAAAAAAGAACAACCAAAGAAAACAGCAGAGATGGGCGAAGCAATCCGCGCATTGATGCAGGAAAAAGGAATCTCAGAAGATTCTGTTAAATTGACAATTGAGAATATGCTTAAGGCAGCATATAAAAGAACTTATGGAACTGCAGACAACGCTGTAGTTGTATTCGAAGACGATTTGTCTGACGTTACAATCTACTCAAGAAAAACTGTAGTTGACGGTGTATACGATCCAATCATCGAAATCGAACTCGAAGAAGCTCGTGAGCTTGACCCAGATTGTGAAGAAGGTGATGAAATCGATATTCCTGAAGATCCAAAAGCATGGGGACGCTCTGCAGTTTCTACTGGTAAACAGACTGGTCACCAGGGTCTCAATGAAAGTTTTAAAGACAATCTTTACAACGAATACAAAGACAAAGTTGGTGAAATCATCATCGGTTATTACCAGCGCGAAAAGAATGGAAACATTTACGTTGATCTCGGAAAAGTAGAAGGTGTTCTTCCACTTAAGTTCCAGTCACCACGCGAAAAATACGAAAAGAACGACCGCATCAAAGCACGCATCGTAGACATCAAAAAGACAAACAGCGGAATCCAGATCGTACTCTCAAGAAGCGATCCAGAATTTGTTCGTTCAATCCTTGAGCTCGAAGTTCCAGAAATCTCTGACGGAACAGTTGATGTTTTCAAAATCGTTCGCGATGCAGGTTACAGAACAAAGATCGCAGTTTACACAAACCGAGAAGATGTAGATCCAGTTGGTGCATGTGTTGGTCTCAAAGGAAACCGTATTCAGAATGTAATTACAGAATTGCTCGGTGAAAAAATCGACGTTCTCAAATATGATTCAGATCCAACAGTATTCATCAAGAATGCTTTGAGTCCTGCAGAAGTTTCAAAAGTTATCATCCTTGATGCAGACAAGAAACAGGCTCTTGCAATCGTAAACGATACACAGTTCTCTCTTGCAATCGGTAAGCAGGGACAGAACGTAAGACTTGCAAACAGACTCTGTGACTGGACAATCGATGTTAAGACAGAAGATCAGGCTGCTGAAATGGATCTCTCAGAAATCGTAAGCCGCCAGGCAGCATTCAACCTTTTCAAAGATGAAGAAACAAATGAAGATGTTAATGCAATTTCTGATCTTCCTGGAATCGATGTTCGTGTTTGTGACATCCTTAAAGAAGCAGGAATCGTTGACGTTCAGGCATTTATTGATGCATACGAAGAAGATGCTCTCAAGAACATTGAAGGTTTGACAGAAGACGATATTGAAACAGTAAATACAATCATCAATCAGAACGTTGAGTTTGTTGATGAAAATGAAACTGCAGAAGAAAAGACAGAAGAAACATCAGAAGAATCTGATGAAGAAGAATATTTCTGTCCAGAATGTGGTGCAAAAATTACACTTGATATGACACATTGTCCTAAGTGCGGCGTAGAGTTTGAGTTTGAAGAGGACGCAGAATAGGTCGAGATAAAGAGGAATAATCGGAATATATGGCAGAAGAAAAAGAAAAGAAAGCTGTAGTCGTACACAAAAAGGTAAATAAACCTGCTGCACCAGCAGCTGCAAGTACACCTGCAGAAAGCACAGCCAAAACAGAACCAGCTCAGACAAAGAGAAAAATTGTCATCAAAACAAAAGCTTCAGGAGAAAAGAAAAAAGCTGCTGAAGGCGAGAAACCTGCAGTAAAAGCTGCAGCTGGTGACGATGCTCCAAAAACTGAAAAGAAACCTGCTGCTGAAAAGAAAGAACAGGGAACTAGTCAGGGACAGTCAAAAACTTTCAAGAGATCTACTTCGTTTGAAATTAACTCATCTCGTCCTAACGTAAAAGCCGGAAATCTTTCTGGACAGTCTAAAGGCGGATATTCAAACCGTGAAGGCGGACGTCAGGGTGGTTATAATCGTGATGGTCAGGGCCGCAGCGGATTTACCGGAGCTCAGGCTCGTCAGGGATATCAGAACCGCGAAAGAGAAGGTCAGAACAGAGACGGACAGGGACGCGGCGGATATAATCGTGACGGACAGGGACGCGGTGGTTTCAATCGCGACGGACGCCAGGGTGGATTTAACCGTGATGGTCAGAACAGAGGCGGCTTTAACAGAGACGGCCAGAACAGAGGAAACGGCGGATTCAATCGCGGTGGACAGGGCGGCGGCTTTGGACAGAACCGCGGCGGATTTGTTCCACCAGCAGATAACATCACAACTAATAAAACAGCTGCTAAGAAAAAGTTTACTGGAAAGAAACAGACTTACAGCCGTAAAGATAAAGAAGAAGCTTTCGACGAAGACAAGTTCTTTGAAACAAAGAAGAAAGTTGAAACTCCAGCAAGTGTAGTTCCAGCAAAAATTGATATCATGGAATCAATTTCTGTTTCAGACCTCGCTCGCAAGATGAACCTCAAGGCTTCTGAAATCATCGGAAAACTCATGTCGATGGGAATGATGGTAACTATCACTCAGTCTATCGACTCAGATACTGCAACACTTTTAGCTGCAGAATATAACTGTGAAGTTCACCTCGTAAGTTTGTATGACGAAACAGTAATTGCTTCTGATACAACTGACGATGCAAACATGCTTCCACGTGCTCCAATCGTAACTGTAATGGGACATGTGGACCATGGTAAGACAAAGACTTTGGATGCAATCAGACATGCAAATGTTGCTGCAGGAGAAGCCGGAGGAATTACACAGGCAATCGGTGCTTACTCAGTTAAGACACCAAAGGGATCGATTACATTCCTCGATACACCGGGACATGAAGCATTTACAATGATGCGTGCACGCGGTGCTCAGATTACAGATATCGTAGTTCTCGTTGTTGCAGCAGATGACGGTGTAATGCCTCAGACTCTCGAAGCTATCAACCATGCAAAGGATGCGAAAGTTCCAATCATCGTAGCCGTAAACAAAGTTGATAAACCAGAAGCAAACCCAGAACGCGTAAAAACACAGCTTTCAGAACTCGGACTTACTCCGGAAGAATGGGGCGGCGATACACAGTACGTTCACATTTCTGCTCTTAAGAAAGAAGGTATCGATGATCTTCTCGACGCAATTCTTCTTCAGGCTGAAATGCTCGAACTTAAAAGTCCATGGGACTGCCGTGCTGAAGGTAAAATCCTTGAAAGCCGCGTAGACCAGGGTCGTGGTGTTGTAGCAACTGTAGTTGTTCAGAAGGGAACTTTGAAACAGGGTGATCCATATGTTGCAGGTATTTACTCTGGTCGTGTTCGTGCTATGTTCGACGATAAGGGAAAGAGAATCCAGGAAGCTGGTCCTTCAACACCAATCGAAGTTCTCGGTATGGAAGAAATGCCAAACGCAGGTGATCCATTCCAGGTAACAGAATCAGAAAAAGAAGCAAGAGCAATTTCTGCAAAACGTCAGGAATTGAAACGCTTCGAAGCAGCTAAGGCCGTTAAGAAGACAACTCTTGAATCTCTTTACTCAGATATCGCAGACAGCGAAATTAAAGAACTCAAGGTTATCATCAAAGCTGACCTTCAGGGATCTGCAGAAGCACTCAAGACTTCACTTGAAAAACTTACAACTCGCGAAATCCGCTTGAATGTAATTCACTCAAGTGCCGGTGCCATCAACGAATCAGATGTTACTCTCGCTGCAGCTGACGAAAATGCAATCATCATCGGATTTAACGTTCGTCCAACTCCAAAAGCAAAAGCTCTTGCAGAACAGGAAAGCGTAGAAATCAGAAAATATAATATCATCTATAAGTGTGTTGAAGAAATTCAGCAGGCTATGGAAGGTATGCTTTCTCCAGATACAAAAGAAGAAGTTATCGGTCAGGTTGAAGTTCACGATACATTCAAAGTTCCAAAGATTGGTGTTATCGCAGGATGTTACGTTACAGAAGGTCTCGTAAAGAGAACATGTACTGTTAACTTGATCCGTGAAGGAATCGTTGTTCACTCTGGTAAGATTGCTTCCCTCAAGCGCTTCAAGGATGACGCAAAAGAAGTTCAGAAAGGATTTGAATGCGGTATCGGTATTGAAGACTGGCAGGATATCAAGGTTGGCGATACACTCGAAGTTATTGATACAGTAGAAGTTGCACGCAAACTCGGTGACTCAATTGCCAAGGAAAAAGAAGCAGAAGCTAAAGCTGCAGAAAAAGCAGGAGACGCTGAATAGTGGGTGAATACAGATTACTTCGCTTAGGCGAACAGATTCGCGGAGAAATCGCAAACATGATGCTCCGCGGAGAAATTAAAGACCCTCGCGTTAACTCGACAAGTGCAGAACTTCCGCTTTCGACTTTGCTTACAATCAACAGAGTCGAAGTAGTTTCTGACCTTGCTTATGCTAAAGTTTTTGTTTCAGGATATTTACCTGAAGATGCACTCAACAAAGGCGTTAAAGGCCTTCAGAGTGCAGCAGGATTTATTCAGAGTTCAATCGCTAAAAAATTAAGAATCAGAAAGTTTCCAAAATTAACTTTTGTTGCAGATACAAGCCTTCGTGACGGTTTCAACATGGTTCAGCGCCTTAATGAAATTGAAGAGATGGATGCAGAAATTGCAAAAAATAAAACTTCAGAATCTGAAGAAGGTTCTGATAAATAACAGCGATGAGTAAAAAATCAAGCAATGTGTCAGGAATTGTTCTGCTTGCAAAACAGCCTGGCATTACAAGTTTTTCATCACTCTTCGCAGTAAAGAAAGCCCTTGAGACTTCTAAAGTCGGTCACACCGGAACTTTAGACAGCTTTGCTCAGGGGCTTTTGATTGTCTGCGTCGGAAACATGACCCGCCTTGTTTCTCACATCACATCCTTTGACAAGACATACGAAGCGGTAATCAAGTTTGGAGAAGAAACAGATACTCTCGATCCGACAGGAAATGTCACAGAAACTTCAGAACTTCCGCTTTTATCTGACTTAAATAAATCAATTGAAAAATTTACAGGACCTCAGCTTCAGGCACCTCCGGCTTTCAGTGCGCTCTGGGTAGACGGAAAGCGTGCAAGTGATTTGATGCGTCAGGGAGTTCAGGTGGAACTTGAAAAGCGCGAGATCAATGTCTACAGCTCAGAACTTCTTGAGATAAAAACAAAAGAAGGGACCAGCATCAATTTTAATGATGACATCTCTTCTGGACACGACATCACATCACAGCTCGCAGACTCTTCAAATACCCGAGTACAGTACGCACGCATCAAATTCCACGTAAGCAAAGGTACATATATTCGTTCGCTTGCACGCGACATTGCGCTCGACTGCAAAAGCCGAGGACATCTTACAGGACTTTTAAGAACTACAGTCGGTTCATTTAAACTTGAAAACGCAGCAGGGTATTCACTTTTGAAGCCGTTTACAATCGATCAGGTTGTCGAAAACGAACGAAAACTTGATAACGAAACTTTTGACTTTTTGATGACAGAAATTAAAACAAAAATTTCTGATGTTACAAACGATGTTGCCACAGAATGTGGTTTTGAAATTGCTGTAATCAAAGATGTATATTTGTCAGATTTCAAGAACGGAAAAAAGCTTTATACAAAGATGTTTGTAAAAGAGCCTGAGAAAGAAGGCAAGTATGCAGTCTTTTCGGAAGGGCAAAAATTTAGCGGCGTATTCTCTTTCGAAAACCGCCGCTTCAAATATGAATATGTAATTTCAGAAAAATAATTTTATCTTCCGTGACACTGTTTGTATTTCTTTCCAGAGCCACATGGACAAGGATCGTTTCTTCCGACTTTTGGCATTGTTCGTCTTACAGTTACATTGTCGCCGCCCTGCTGAGCACGGTGGTTTGTCGCACTGTTTGCTGCCTGTCTTCTTGCAGCGTCTCCGTTGATTCCTGATCTTACTCCTGCAAATCCGTTGTGGCTTTCATCATGCTGTGCATTCATGTTCTGCATCTGCTGTGCCTGTCTTGCTCTCTGAGCCTGAGCTTCAGGGCTGAGCTGAACGCGTACTTTGAAGAGGCGTGAAATGATTGTTGTACGGATTTCATCAAGCATATCATAGAATACGTTAAATCCATCGTTTTTATATTCTGTAAGAGGATTCTTCTGGCTGTAAGTTCTGAGTGAAACTGCTTCACGGAGTGCTTCGAGAGCTTCGAGCTGATCGAGCCATTTTTTATCGATTGCAGTTACATACTGATATCTTACGAACATATTGAGGTTATCTTTACCTGCAAGTGTTTCTTTTTCTGTAATGTCATTCTGAAGGGCAGCACAGATTGCTTCTTTATTGAGGTCTTTTTCTGCAAACTGAACACCAAAGATGTCACGGAGTTTCTTAAGGCAGTCATTTGCTGCATTAGGATTTTTATGGTCAGCTTTGTATTCATCGAGAATGTCTTCTACAAGTTCTGTTGCGTTTTTAAGAACGCGCTGTGCAAGATTTTCATCTGCAAGAATCTGATCTCTCTGTTCGTAAATCAAAGAACGCTGTTCGTTCAATACGTCATCGTAGTCGAGGAGGTGTTTACGAATTTCAAAGTTTCTCTGTTCAACTTTATGCTGAGCTTTTTCTATTGATTTATTGAGCATTGGGTGATCGATTGGTTCACCCGGCTGCATACCGATACGGCTCATGAGGTTCTTCATTCTTTCACCACCGAAAAGACGCATAAGGTCATCATCCATTGAGATGAAGAACTTAGAACGACCAGGGTCACCCTGACGTCCAGAACGTCCACGGAGCTGGTTATCAATACGTCTTGATTCATGTCGTTCAGAACCGATTACATAAAGACCACCGGCTGCCTTAACTTCTTCTGAATCTTTAACGTGAAGTTCTTTTTCAATCTTGAGGGCAGCTGCATACTGTTCTGGAGTAGCATTTGTTCCGGCTCTTTTCTGAGCGCGCATTTCAGGGTTGCCGCCAAGTTTAATATCTGTACCACGACCAGCCATGTTAGTTGCAATTGTTACGGCGCCTTTAGCACCAGCTTCTGCAATGATCAAAGCTTCGCGTGCATGGTTTTTAGCATTCAATACTTCGTGTCTTACACCTTTGCGAGTTAAAAGAGCAGAGAGGTGTTCTGACTTTTCTACAGAAACTGTACCAACGAGAACTGGCTGTCCTTTGGCATGAGCTTCCTTAATTTCTTTACAGATTGCTTCCCATTTGTCTTCTTCGTTGAGGTATACTTCATCGTTTTCATCGATACGCTGAACAGGACGATGTGTAGGAATTGCGACAACGTCGAGTTTATAGATATTTGCAAATTCGATTGCTTCTGTTGCGGCTGTACCAGTCATACCAGAAAGTTTGTCGTACATACGGAAGAAGTTCTGGAATGTTACAGTTGCAAGAGTTCTGTTTCTCTGAGCAATTCTCAAGTGCTCCTTGGCTTCGATAGCCTGATGCAAACCGTCACCATAGCGGCGGCCTTCGAGAACACGACCTGTAAATTCATCTACGATCTGAACCTGTCCGTCTTTTACGAGGTAATCAACGTCAACATGGTAAAGTTTGTGAGCGCGTACTGCCTGAGTAAAGTAGTGTACAAATTCAAAGTTTTCTTCATCATAAACTGATGAGTTTCCTGGAATGAGGTTGTGCTGGTGAAGGATATCGTTGATGTGGTTCATACCTTTTGAAGTGAATGAAACACGTTTTGATTTTTCATCGAGTGTATAGTCACCTTTGAGAGCTTCGCGTTCTTCTGGAAGCATGTTGACTTCGTCAGGGTAGTCATCAGTCTGAGGATCTTTTTCCATTTCTTCAAGCTGATTAACGTATTTGTCAACTTCGTGATATTTGTAAGTATCATCTTCACCCTGACCAGAAATGATCAATGGAGTTCTTGCTTCATCAATCAAGATGGAGTCGATTTCGTCGACGATACAGAAACTGAATCCACGCTGAACTTTGTTCTTGAGGTCAATCTGCATGTTGTCACGAAGATAATCGAAACCAAATTCATTGTTAGTACCGTATGTGATATCGCAGTTGTAAGCGATCTTTTTAGCATCGTTGTCCATGTTGGCAAGAACTGTACCAACTGTCTGTCCCATGTAACCGTAAACAGGTCTCATCCATGCGGCATCGCGTTCTGCAAGGTAATCGTTTACTGTAACAATATGAACACCTTTACCAGAAAGTGAGTTCAAATAAGCCGCAGCAACACACATAAGTGTTTTACCTTCACCAGTTTTCATTTCTGTGATTCTTCCAGAATGCAAAACAAGGGAACCCATAAGCTGAACGTCATAAGGTCGTTCACCCAATACACGGAAAGCAGCTTCTCTTGCAAGGGCAAAAGCTTCAGGCAAAATGTCGTCTAAAGTCTTACCAGCGGCAAGCTGTTCTTTGAATATTTTAGTCTGTTTAGGAAAGTCTTCTGCAGAAAGTGATTTTGCCCATTCTTCTTTGGCATTGATTGCAGCAACAATCGGTAACAAGTTTTTTACATCGCGATCATTTTTAGATCCGAAAATTCCAGTCAAAATTTTATCTAATAACATAATGGTATAAATATAC
>JAGHSB010000190.1 GCA_018066075.1 Candidatus Treponema scatequi | reverse complement strand
TTGTAACACAGACTATTACATCATCACCCTTTTTATTTTTCTTATCAATACCGGTAATATCATTAATCGGATTTGCAGAATCGTATTCAATATGATATGTATAAATCTTTCCGTCAGCTTCAAATTCAACTGTGGCACAATAGCTGTGAGTTCCTCTGCCGTATCTACTATATTTATTTTCAAGGACTTTGCCATGATACTGTTGTTTAGAACAGCATGCACAAATATTAACTACAATCATTTTAACGCCTTTAAAGGATACAAATAAAGCAAGAGACATTATTCCGGCGCATAACAAACCAAGAAGTCCATAAACTATTCTTCGTATAACATTTCTGACGGCAGCTTTTCGCTTTCTTCGTTTTTCAAATTTTTCGGGATTTTTTGCAGCTTCTCTTTCAAGATCAATTTTAAAAAGTTTGCAAATTACACCCGAGACAAACCACTGTATATAAGGAACATCAGAATCAAAAAGATATTTACCAATCAACATAAACGGAAAAAATGGAAGAGTTACCAGAAGAACACTTATTGAAGATGCTACTATAAACTTTTTTTCACGAAGCGGCCTGTACTTTTGATCTTCCAGTTCAAAGAACTCAAGAAATTTATCTGTTATTAAATTTTCCCATAATTCAAACTTGTCATACCATTTAAGTTTTTGTTCAATTCGTGGGGCATCAGTCTGCACCTGTTTTAGATCTTCTGGTCTTGCAATATCTTTTGAGTCAGACTTTTCATTTGGATTTTTCTGATCATCATTAAAACCTGGAACAAACTGAATATAAAGGAAGAATCCCAGAACACAAGTTACGACAACGCACCACCAGAATCCGCCTTCAATTCCAATTTCAATTCGTTTTTTAAAACTATAATAAGCCATAAAAAAGAATATGAATGTTGCAAAATCTGCAGCGACAATGCATAAAAAGCACCAGATACCTTTGACATCCATATCGATTGTTTTATCCTGTTTATTCATCAATTTCAAAAACACAAATTTGATGATAAGAAAATCAAGAACTAATACAATCAACCAGAGAGGAATAATCCCGATTTTAAAAAGGACATCATTTACTTTTTTTAATACATCAGCATACTTTTCTAAATTTAACATTTTTTACTTTTTCTAAAACTATTTTTTATCTGTTCTTTTCCATCCAGTCTTTTGCAAAATCAACAAGTTCTCTCTGCTTCATTAATTTACAAACTGCATTTCCAACTTTTCCGATAATAACCTTTCCGGTTTTTTCAAACGCATTTCCAATTTCACAAAAATCTTCATCGTTATAAAGAATATCTTTTACCTCAATCCAGATTTTCTTTCCATTTTCAATAACAGGAAATCCGTCTGGAACAATAATTTTATCTTTATAGTCAGCCCGGTATTCTGCAAGGTGAAGCGATGTATTTTTATCATAATCAACACCAAGCAAAAGAATAAAGCCATCAAGTTCGTTCAGGCGGCCAATCGGACTTTCATCATTCTGTGCAAAATCATAATGATTATCAGAAATAATATAATCTTTATTTTTTCCCCATGCTGCAAACGAACATGAAGGATGACTGCTTCTAACAACGCCATTTTGTTTTCGAAATGTTTCCGCAATTATTCCCATTCCGCAAGTCGGAGTCAAATCTTTATCAAAGGCCGGCATTTCGTCTTTTATTGTCTGCCACCAGTTTTCCGGAACAGAAGGATTTCCCCAGTGCGAAGGATCTGATAAATTGCACGAGTGAGCTGGCATTACTAAAGTTCCATCTTCTGTCAAAACTTCTTCAAGCGCCATGATGACGCTCTGTGCTCCACCGCACACCCAGCCGATTGAACTGAGCGATGAATGAACAATAAGATTCATTCCGCTTTTTATTCCAAGATTTTTAAAATCGTTTACAAGAGTTGAGATTGTGTTTGGTGTTTTTGTTTCGTTTACGATTTTTTCTTCTGACATTTTGCCCACCTAGATTTTAAAACTAATTTATCTATGTAATTTTTCCTTCTAATTTATTTTTCTTTCTCGTATGGTCCAGCTTTCATAGCCTGCTGCAATAAGTCGTGATTCATATTCAGAAATTTCTTCTGTTGCAATATCTTTGATTACAACACGAACTATATTTTTTGAAACTACAGTCTGTGTCGCAACATTTGAAAATCCGTCTTTCTTAACTTTCTTTCCAAAATTAACGGCATTCTCTTTCGAACTGAACGCACCAAGCTGAATATCCCATCTCTTGCCCGATTCACGCACGACATTTTTTTTTACATTCGAAAAATTTTCATCACCGACATTAGTTTCAAGAACAGTTATCGATTCATTTTTCTTAACATCAGTCTGTTCAAGCGAAGACATACTCACCTGATAATATTTAATGCCAGCCATCTGGCACGCTTTCTTTGCAGTCACGACACTGTCTTTTGTATATTTTCCAAGCTTTACGATTTCGAGTCTTACCTTCTGCGTTCCCTTACCGATCATCCCGAGCTTACTTGCAGCTCCCTTAGACAAATCGATTTCACGAGTCCCAACAAACGGCCCTCTGTCATTCACTCGAACTTCCACCCATTTTCCATTGCTCAAATTAACAACTTTCAAAATAGTCCCAAACGGAAGCATCTTATGCGCGCAGGTCATCGCCCACATATTAAAAATTTCCCCGTTCGAAGTTTTCTTTCCATGAAAGTCCTCCGCATAAAACGAAGCAACAGCACTCTTTTTATAAATTGCATTTGCATAAGTGGAACTTATAATGCATGAGATCAAAATTAAACTAAAGATGTATTTTTTCATAATTTGATTATCGGTAAAAAAAATCCACGACTCGAGAGCCGTGGATTATAATTAGAATTAATTCTTAACTGCAGGATCTAAGTCCTGAAGTTCCAGAACTATTTCTTAAGCATTTCTGCCAATTTTTCGCTTGTGAATCCGAGGTATTCAGCAACTTTGTTTGCTGGGCCTGATTCGCCGAAGCGGTCGATGCAGAAGCAGTTGTCTGGTGTAGTAAACTGGAGCCATTCCATTGAAATTCCAGCTTCTGTACATACAACGCGTTTTGCATTTCCGATGATTGAATCACGGATTGTCTTTTCCTGTGAAGCAAATGTCTTAACATCTGGAACAGAAACAACACGGATTGTTTTTCCGCTTACGAGTTTTGCAGCAGCCAAAGCCATGTTAACTTCAGAACCGCTTGCAAGAATTGTAATGTCAGGAGAATCGCTTCCTTTCTGTACAACGTAAGCACCGCACTTCATTGTGTTCTTCCAGTCTGGATCTTCTTTTTCGTAAACTGCAAGAGCCTGGCGTGTGAATGCCATACATACAGGGTGATCTTTTGAAGCGTAAGCCATTTTCCATGCTTCCATTGATTCTTCCGGGTCACCAGGTCTGATTACCTGAACGCCTGGAATAGCGCGGAGTGATGTCAATGTTTCAATTGGCTGATGTGTAGGACCGTCTTCACCAACGTAGATTGAGTCGTGTGTAAATACGTAAATTACAGGGCGTTTCATCAAAGATACAACGCGGAGTGATGGTCTGAGGTAATCTGCGAATACTAAGAATGTAGCACAGAATGGTCTGAGGCCTCCGTGGAGAGAAATACCTGCACAAACTGCAGACATTGCAAATTCACGAATACCGTATTCGATTGTGCGTCCCTTGCGGTTAGCTGGTGAGAATGTTCCTTCGTCAACAGCTTTGAATGCTGTCTTGTTAGGACCCATAAGGTCAGCAGAACCACCAACCAAGTTTCCGTAGCGAGCTGCGATTACGTTGAGCGCTTTACCAGAAGCATCACGAGTTGCACAAGCATCTCCTACTTTGTATGTTACGTCAGCAACATCTGCTGTTGCAGCGTCTGAGTGGAATGCATCCCACTGTTTTTTCAATTCTGGATTTTCTTTTGCCCATTCAGCAAATGTTTCATTCCATTCAGCTTCTTTCTTTGCCCATTCAGCTTTCTTTCCATTAAAGTATTCGTAAGCTTCTGGAACTACATAGAAGTCCTGATCAACTGGAATTCCGAGTTTTGCTTTAGCTTCTTTTACACCGTCAGCACCAAGTGGAGCACCGTGAACATCAGCACATCCTTCTTTTGGAGCGCACTTTCCGATTACAGATTTGAGCATGATCAAAGTAGGATGATCTTTATCTGCTTTTGCTTTCTTTACGAGTTTTTCAATTTCTGCAGGTTTATACATATCGCCTTTCAAAACCTGCCAGCCGTATGCTTCGTAACGTTTAGCAATATCATCTGTAAATGTAATGTCTGTACAACCATCGATAGAAATCTTGTTCTGGTCATAGAATACGATTAATTTACCGAGTTTCAAATTTCCTGCGAGAGAACAAGCTTCAGATGCAACGCCTTCCTGAAGACATCCTTCTCCAACTAAAGAATAAGTGTAGTGATCTACGATTGTGTGTTTTGCTGTATTAAAGCGTGCAGCAAGCATTGATTCTGCAACTGCCATACCAACAGCCATTGAAACACCCTGTCCGAGTGGACCGCCAGTACATTCAACACCATCTGTAACACCATATTCAGGATGTCCGCAGCATACGCTTCCAACCTGACGGAATGACTTAATGTCATCCATTGTTACTTTGTATCCAGAAAGGTGAAGAATTGAATACAACAACATAGATCCGTGTCCAGCAGAAAGAACAAAGCGGTCTCTGTCTTCCCACTTAGAATTTGCAGGATTGTGTTTTAAGATTTCTCCATAGAGAACACTTGCTACTTCAGCAGCTCCCAATGGAAGTCCAGGGTGACCTGAGTTTGCTTTCTGAATCGCATCCATTGAAAGACTGCGAACACTTGTTGCAACTGCAGCGATTGCCTTTTCGTTCATAAAATTATACCTCACATTAAAGTTTCAGCAGCTTTTACCAAGAGATCGATGTCTGCTTTCTTTTCAAGCAATTGCTTGAATTTGTCATCTTTGAACAAGGCTGCCAGCTGTGAAAGTACCTGCAAGTGAGTTTGAGAGTTTGCCGTCAAAATTACAAACATAACATAAACATGTCTTGCATCCGGTGCGTTCATATCAATCGGATCCTTAAGATAACATACAGTAATCTGCTGATGTTCATTATTTTTAAGAATTGTGCCTCTGCAGTGAGGAAGTGCAATCCCATATCCGACCGCCGTGCTCATTACGCGTTCACGGTCGCATAGTGCTGCATAAACACCTTCTTTAGTTACTTCATCCGGAAGATTTATAGCTTCTACAACATTTCTATAAATCTCATCTGTAGTTTTTCCCTCTACGTCAAAGAGAACTCCACCCCTTTTCAAAAGATCAACTACGCGCTGTGGTTTTTCCATTTTACGCTCCCCTATTTGATTACTTTGAAATCTCTTTTTTTACATGCCACAACGGCATTTTTAAGTTCCATTTCTATATCTTCAAAATTTAACTGCATGCCATCAAGCGAGCAGCTTATAGTTTCGATATCTTTAATCACAGATTCCGCGTCATACGAAATCGTTTCAACAAGTTTTGCAAGATGCGTATATAACTGAATCAAAATTACAAGTTCCTGCTGAGGATAGCTTCCAAATCTGCCGCCCGTTCTGTCGATGTCATAAACCAAAGCACTGATTTTAGTATACAAAACTAAAGCCTTATTTCTGACGTCACCGATCTTCTGGTCAGCAAACCAGTTATAATTTTTTAAAATTATATCATTTCGCTTTTCTATGTGCAATAATATCTCAGACCTGTTTTCCTCTGGAATATAGTATGTTTTAGGGAAAATGTCTTTAATGAGCTGGTTTATGTCCGTTTTTTTCTGGAACGCGTAGTCCTTGAGGTACTCATCAAGCACATAATCAGGCACGGAATACAAAAGATTCTGCATTCCGTGGATTTCGTTTTCCTTTTCGTCATCATTCCAGTCGCCAATCGCCGGAACATTTTCACCTGCACGCCAAAGTCTTGTTTCAACACCAAAACATTCTGTAGAAACTGCTTTTGTCCATTTCAAAAACTCTTCAACGGAACCGCAGCTCTTCTGAGTTAATTCGTCTATGTGTTCAAAGAAAACGTCGGCAATCTGTTCTTCGATCGATGAGCATGGCCCGATTGAATTGAACTGTTCGAGCAAAAATTTTTCTAGATTTTTGTACCAGTTATTTCTTTCGATGTCGTCAGATGTTAATGTTAAAGTGGAATTTTTATCACGCACAACCGGTTCAATACTGATAAATCCTTCATCCCAGTTTTCCACTTTTAAAAGGATTCTGTCACCTGCAACGATTTCATATTCTTCAAAAAGCGAAGAAAGATCTACTGCCCACAAAGTAATTTTCTGCGGAAGTTCAAAATTGTTGTCCGAAAGCGAAAAACTTTTCATTCCAAAGTCATTCGCAATATACTGTGATTCGTATTCTTCTCCGTAAAGAGAAAAATGTTCGAGCGCAAAATCTTTTGTAAATTCTACATTCTTTTTTGTAAGTTCGTTTCCCTTGTAAAAGAAACCGAATGAACATGCGATTATCTCCTGGTCAACAAACGGAATAAGCCTGTGTCCCGGAATAAAACATTTATTGTCGCATTCTTCTTTTGTGATTACAAAACTGAAATAACGGTTTGAAAAGACAGCTGCACGGGAAATATATTTATCCCGTGCAGTCTGAAAAATATACGGAGATGATTCGACTATTTCTAAAGCTTCGTCATTTGTAACGTCACAATTTACATACTGCATATATTTGACAAATTCTTTTAAAGTAAATTCATCAGGATATGCGCGAATAAATTTATTTACATACAAAACTTTATTATAGTCGCTCATTATTGATTAAAGTACTCTTAAATCCTGAATTACATATCCACAGTCTTCAAGAATCTTCTTAAGCTGAGCTTCTTTAATTCCTGTTGCTTTCAATGTAATGCATGTTTTATTTTCTGCGTCGTGTTTCATTGTTACGGCGCTGATGATGTTTGCGTTTGCTTCTGAAAGTTCTTTTGTTACTTTAGCAAGCTGTCCCGGTTTGTCATCAACGTAAACAACAGCACGAACACCTTTTGTTCTTGCACCGAACATTTCGATGAACAAGCTGAAAAGATTGTTTTCTGTAATAATTCCAACAAGAGCTCCATCTTTAATTACAGGAAGACAGCTTACATTGTTGTCTACCATAATTCTTGCAGCTTCTTCTACAACTTCATCAGGACTTACAGTTATAACTTTCTTTGTCATAACTTTCTTAACTGTCAATTTTGCAAGTAAAGAACTGATTTCAAACATATCAAGAGTTGTTGCTGCAGACGGTTCTGCTTTGTTCAAGTCGCTCTTTGTAACAAGGCCAACAAGTTTTCCGTTGTCTACAACAGGAAGTCTTGTAACTTTGTTTTCTGTCATCAATGCTTTTGCATCAGTTGCTTTTGTTTCTGAAGAAACAGAAACAACATTTGTCTTCATAACCTCTCTAACGATCATATCAACCTCCTAGATATGCTGCTTTTACTGCCGGATCACTGATCAAAGCTTTTGCATCACCCGATTTTGTAATCGCACCAGTTTCGAGAATATATGCTCTGTGAGAAACAGAAAGTGCTTTGTAAGCATTCTGTTCTACGAGCAATATTGTTGTACCAGTAGAATTAATCTTTG
Source organism: Candidatus Treponema scatequi (assembly GCA_018066075.1). Taxonomy (GTDB): domain Bacteria; phylum Spirochaetota; class Spirochaetia; order Treponematales; family Treponemataceae; genus Treponema_D; species Treponema_D scatequi. Next base: position 15,949 of record JAGHSB010000190.1, on the reverse strand, counting down.
TAATAATTTCAAAAATCTCATCTACGAAGATTGGAGCAAGACCCATACTAGGTTCATCAAGCAGAAGCAATTTAGGTCTGGCCATCAAACCGCGACCCATAGCAAGCATTTGTAATTCACCGCCGCTCAAAGTACCTGATATCTGTCCTATTCTTTCTTTCAAACGAGGAAACAATTCGAAAACCATTTCCATATCTGCTTTAATATTAGACTTATCTTCACGAGTGTAAGCACCCATTTCAAGATTTTCTCTTACAGACATATTCTGAAAGATTCGTCTTCCTTCCGGAACCTGAATCAAATTCTGTCTAACGATCAAGTCTGGCTGCATGTCAGTAATATCCTGTCCGTTAAACGATACTGTTCCGCTCTGTTTTTTAATTATGTTACTTACAGCATGAAGAGTTGTAGTTTTACCAGCTCCGTTAGAACCAATCAAACTGATGATTTCACCTTCATTAACGTCAAATGAAATTCCTCTCAACGCTTTAATCGCACCGTATGAAACGTGCAAATCTTTTACACTAAGCATCTGCTGCCTCCGAACCAAGATATGCTTTGATTACCTGTGGATTAGATTTAATTTCTTCAGGTCCACCGGCAGCAATGATTTTACCATAATCGAGAACCATGAGTTTTTCACAGATTCCCATTACAAGTTTCATATCGTGTTCAATCAAAAGGATTGTCAAATTAAATTCTTTTCTGATGAATGCAATCATGTTCATGAGGTCTTCAGTTTCCTGAGGGTTCATTCCGGCTGCAGGTTCATCAAGCAAAAGAAGTTTTGGATCTGATGCAAGTGCGCGAACGATTTCAAGTTTACGCTGTTCTCCGTAAGGGAGATTTTTTGCAAGTTCGTCTTTTTTATTTTCGATGTGGAATAATTCCAAAAGCTGATCAACTTTAGCTGTCATTCTTTCTTCATCGTGACGGAATCTTGTTGTTCTAAAAAGTGCATCCAATGCATTGCTCTGTCTTGTTGCGTGAAGTGCAATTCTAACATTGTCACTTACAGAAAGTCCGCCGAACAATCTGATGTTCTGGAAAGTTCTCGCAATACCAAGTCTGTTGAGCTGATGAGGACTCATCTTATTGATGTTTCTTGCTTTACCCTTTTTATCCCAGAAAGTAATCTGACCTTCTGTCGGAGTATAAATTCCACTTAACATGTTGAACATTGTTGTTTTACCGGCACCGTTAGGACCAATAAGACCTGCAAGTTCACCTTCGTACAAGTCGCAGTTAAAACCGCTTACAGCACGCAAACCACCAAATACAATGCTTACATCTGAGGCCTGCAAAACTAATTTCTTGTCACTCATTATTTTGCCTCCGGTGGATCAATTTTTTTATTTTTATTTTTAAAAAATTCAATCAAAGCTTTACAATTTGGAACAAATGTCTTGAACGAAAATTCTTTTGTTCCCAAAAGTCCCTGTGGTCTGAAGATCATTACGATAATCAAAACAACCGGGTAGAACAAAAGTCTGTAGTCCTGCAAGAATCTTAAGAATTCCTGAAGTCCTGTCAAAACATATGAAGCAAGGATACAACCAGTTGTACTTCCCATACCACCGAGTACTACGAAAATCAAATAGTCGATACTCTTTGCAAAAGAAGCCTGATCAGGTTTAATAAATCCAATACGGCAAACATAAAGAGCACCACCGATACCTGCGATGAAAGATGCAATTACGAAACCAATCATCTTATATCTGAATACACTGATGCCATTTGCATTTGCAGCAACTTCATCTTCACGAACTGCAAGAATTGCACGACCATAACTTGATCTGATAAAGTTCTGAACTAATACGATAATCAAAATCAATACGGCTGTAATTTCTAAAAATGCAGGACCTGTAAAGAAAGTCAAAAATGTGTTGAACTGTTTTCCGTTTGGACCACCAGTAATATCTTTGAGGTTAACGAGAATGATACGAATGATTTCACCAAATCCCAAAGTTACGATTGCAAGATAGTCTCCTTCGAGTTTCAAAGTTGGAAATCCGATTAAGAAACCAAAGAAAGCAGTAATCAATGCAGCAATGATAATTGCAACAACAAGTGGAAGTCCGCACATCTGATTTAAAAGAATTGTCGCATAAGCACCGATTGCCATAAAACCAGCCTGTCCCAAAGAAAGCTGGCCTGTAATTCCACAAATCATGTTAACGCTCAAAGCCATGATTGAGTTGAGCGCACACATACAGAAAATCTGTGCAGTATAATCGTCAAGAATACCAGCCATGTTCAAAAGGAAAGGAACAACTGTTAAAACAACTGCAGTAATAAATGGAGGTAAATAGCTTTTCAAAATTTTCTTGTTCATAGCTTTCTCCTTAAACCTTAACGACAGTTTTCTTTCCTAACAAACCAGATGGTTTGACAAGAAGAATGATAATCAAAATAGAGAATGAAATTGCATCTGCATAAGAAGAAGGACCATAACCTTTTACCATAGTTTCAGCAACACCAAGAATGAAACCACCAACCATAGCACCAGGAATAGAACCGATTCCACCGAGAACAGCAGCAACGAATGCCTTAAGACCAGGCATATAACCCATCATCGGATCAATCTGAGGATAAGCAGTTGCATAAAGCATTCCACCTGCAGCTGCAAGAACAGAACCGATGGCAAATGTAACTGCAATAGTTTTATTTACGTTAACACCCATAAGGCTTGAAGCCTGCAAGTCGTAAGAAACAGCACGCATTGCCTTACCAGTTTTTGTGTAATTAACAAGAATGTTCAAAACAATCATCAATACAATACTGCCAAAAATTACGAGAGCGTTAATTCCCTTAATTACAATATTACCGATTACGATGTTTGAAACATGTACAACAGGAAACTGTCTTGGGTTTGGACCAACAAATGGCAAAACACGCATCAAGTTCTGTAAAATCAATTCAACTGCGATTGCAGTAATCAAAGAATTTAATCTAGGTGCATTTCTCAGAGGTCTATAAGCAAGGCGTTCAATAGAAATACCAAGCAATGCACAAAAAATCATTGAAACAAACATTGCAACAGTAAAGCCCAATGGAGTAGGACCCATTGCAATCAAAACAAAATATCCGGCATACGCACCCATCATCATAATATCACCATGGGCAAAGTAATAAGTTTTACAATTCCGTATACCATTGTGTAGCCGAGGGCTATCAAAGCATAAATACTACCTAACGAAAGTCCGTTAAACAGCTGTTGAAGAAAAATATCCAAAATATCCTCACAATTATTTAAATCACTGATAAACGCTAAAAATAGCATTTTATTTTATACCATTTACCATTTTTATACAATTATAAGTTGGCCTTATTTTAAGTGGAATTTATAGTGCCGGCGCACAAAAAAAAGGCCCTCCGGTACTAAAACCGAAAGGCCTTTCTCGTAAATTCCACTTAACTGCAAGTCAAATCTGATAAAGATTTAACTTCAGTCAGAAGATTTAACTTACGGATTAACAGTTGTCTTATAAACTGTCTTCAATGAACCATCGTCTGCTTTTACGATTTCGAGCATTACTGCTGATTTTACAGGGTTGTGGTTAGCATCGAATGTCAAGTGACCAGTTACATAATCACCGTTGATTTCAGAAAGAGCAACTTTTACAGCTGAAGCTTCAGCAGATCCTGCTTTTGCGATAGCATCTTTCAAGAGGTAAGCTGAGTCATATCCGAGAGCTGCGAAAGCGTTAGGATCTTTTCCGTATTTAGCATTGAATGCTTTTACAAAGTTCTGTACAGCTGCGTCTGTTGAGTCAGCTGCATAGTGGTTAGAATAGAAACCATTGAGAACTTCTTCACCAGCGTTTCCAAGAACGCCGTCCCATCCGTCAGCACCAACGATTGGTGTGTTGATTCCGATAGAGCGGAGCTGTTTAGCAATCAAGGCTACTACGCTGTAATAGTCCGGGAGGTATACAACATCAGGGTTAGCTGATTTGATTTTTGTAAGCTGTGCGTTGAAGTCTTTATCGTTTGTCTGATAAGCTTCTTTTGCTACGATTGTACCACCGCAAGCTGCGAATGATTTTTCAAAGTTTTCTGTAAGACCAACTGAGTAGTCGTTACCAGCATCAAAAAGGATAGCTGCTTTTTTGCAACCAAGGTTTTCAACTGCAAATTTTCCACCTACAGTTCCCTGGAATGGGTCGATAAAGCATGCTCTGAAGATGTAGTCACCAGCATCTGTGATAGCTGGAGCTGTAGCTGCAGGAGCAATCTGAACTACTTTCTGAGCCTGACAGCGAGCTGTGATAGCCTGTGTACAACCAGATGTCAAAGAACCGATGATGAGTTTAGCACCATCTTTAGAAGTAAGTTTCTGATAAGCGTTTACAGTTTTATCAGGATTTCCTTCGTCATCTTCACTGATCAATACAATGTTTTTACCGTTAACACCGCCAGCTGCATTGATTTCTTCAATAGCAAGGTCAATACCGTTCTTGCATTCAACACCGTAAACAGCAACTGCACCAGAAAGTGGGAAAATACCGCCGATTACGATTTCATTAGTTTCTTTCTTTCCACATGAAGTGAAAGACATGAGTGCTGCCATCAATGCAACAACACCAAATGCTGATTTTTTCATTTCAGCCTCCTTTTTTATTTCTCCGAAAAGGAAACAATTATCCCATTTCGTTCTTTTGCATTATTCATTAAGTAATTTAGTATATTTTAACTTTTTATTCAAGTGGAATTTACATTACCGTAATCAATTTTGTGAAAAAAATCACTCAAAATGCCCGCGCGGGCAAAAAAAGAGCCACCCTGAAAAATCTAGGGTGGCTTACAAATAAGGCCTAACTTTCGTTATGCTTCTGCTGGTGCTTCAGCTGCTGGAGCTTCTGCTGCTGCAGCTGGTGCTGCATTTTTAGCTTCTTTTCTTGCCTTATTTTTAAGGTTTGCATTACAGAACTTGCAAATCATGGCTTTGTTTCCATCAACTTCTTTTTCATAAAGAACTTTGATGTTTTCGTTTCCACAAATAGGACATTTTCCACGTCCGTGTGAAGCCATAGCGCGAATTCCAGTTCCGCGATGTGATTTAGACATATTCTACTCCTTACTTGTTTGCTGCTTTTGGAGCGGCTGTCTTAGCTTTGTCATTTGACTTAGCTTTTTCGTCTTTTGCATCAGTATCCAATTTGTAGTCAACGAGTTCGAGAATTGCTACATCAGCTGCGTCTCCCTGACGGAATCCGAGCTTAAGAACTCTAGTGTAACCACCTTTGCGATCCTTCATGCGTGGACCAATTTCTGTAAAAAGTTTATTAAGAACTTTTTCATCCTGAATAAACTTTGCAGCTTCACGGCGGTTATGAACGCTGTCTACTTTACTTCTAGTAATGAGCTTTTCTGCATATCTTCTTACTTCCAAAGCTTTAGCTTTAGTTGTTGTAATGCGCTCAAATCTAAAAAGTGAAGTAACCATGTTGCGTGTCATAGCACGACGATGTGCTGTTGTACGTGAAAGCGGATTAAAACCAATTTTATGATTCATCTGATTCTTCCTTTTTCTTATTCAATTTGACAGCGTTCTTAAGATGGCTGTAATCAGTCATTCCAAGTGTAAGATTCCACTCTAAGAGCTTTTCTTTAATTTCTGTCAAACTCTTTTTACCAAAGTTTCTAGTTTTAGCGATATCGTCTTCTGTTTTCTTAGTCAATTCACCGATTGTCTTAATATTTGCATTCTTAAGACAGTTTGATGAACGTACAGAAAGTTCGAGTTCTTCAACTGGTGTATTGAGAAGCATGCGAACATGTTCGTCACCTTCGTCAAGTTCGTCTCCACTTGCTACATCGCTGTCATTAAAGTTAACAAAGATTGAGAAGTGATCTTTTGCAATCTTTGCAGCTTCAGCCAATGCATCATCCGGAGCGATTGTTCCATCAGTCCAAATTTCCAAAACTAATTTGTCGTAATCGTTTCTCTGACCTACACGACAAGGTTCAATAGAATATTTAACCTTGCGAACAGGTGTGAAGATAGCATCCATTGGAATTGTACCAACAATACCTTCGATGTAATGTTCGTTTACTTCTGCTGGGACATAGCCTCTGCCAAGATCAATCTGAATTTCAACATCAAGACGAGCGTTTTCCATCATTGTGAAAACGAGCAAATCCTTTGTCATTACTTCAACTTGACCTTCTTTAGCAAAGTCATCGCTTTTTACAGTACGAGGTCCTTTAAATTCATAAAGGATAGTATCCTGTTCAATGTCCTCTGGAAGGCGCAAACGTATCTGTTTCAAGCTGTTTAACACTTCAAGAGTATCTTCTGCAACATTTGCAATTGCTTCGAATTCACTTGAAATAACATGAGGAACACCATCAGCATCATATGAAGTAATACGGATTGATGAAATTGCATATCCCTGAATGCTAGAAAGAAGAACACGACGGAGAGTATTTCCGACAGTAGTTCCAAATCCTGGTTCAAATGGATAAGCAGTGAACTTACCATAATCCGCATTGTTTTCAAGATGCTCAAATGTAATGCTTTTTGGTTTTTTAAACCCTTTAAGCAGATTTTTGCGAGCCATCTAAACTCCTTATCTCGAGTAGAATTCTACTACGAGCTGTTCTTTTATATCAGCTAAATCAGTAACTTCTTCGCGGCGTGGGTACGCTGTGAAAGTTCCCTTAACTGCATCAGCGTCAACTGATACATAAGCATAAGTTCCTGACTGAGAAACTTCTTTAAGTCCTTCCTGAACAACGATAAGTTTCTTACTCTTTTCTTTTACTTCAATAACATCACCTGGCTTACATGAGTAAGAAGGGATATTAACGGCTTTACCGTTAACTGTAACGTGTCCGTGAAGTACTAACTGTCTAGCCTGGCTTCTAGATGCAGCGAAGTGCAATCTGAAAGCAACATTGTCTAAACGAGCTTCAAGAAGACGAATAAGATTTTCACCAGTTACACCAGGCATTCTCTGAGCGCGTTCATATGTAAGATAGAACTGTTTTTCGAGGATACCATACATACGGCGGAGCTTCTGTTTTTCGTGAAGCTGAATTCCGTATTCTGTGCGTTTTCCAGTACGTCCTTTTGGATCTTTTCCAGGTGCGCTGCGTTTTTTATTGATAGGACATTTGTCGCTCTTACAACGGTCACCCTTCAAGAATAATTTTTTTCCTTCTGCTCTGCACAAACGGCAGACAGGTCCTGTATATCTTGCCATTACTCGATATTCTCCTATTACATACGGCGTGTTTTACGTGGGCGACATCCATTGTGTGGAATAGGTGTAACATCAGAAATTGATTTTACCTTGAGGCCCAAAGCACCAAGTGAACGGATAGCGTTTTCACGTCCTACACCAGGTCCTTTAACGTATACATGAACTTCACGCAAGCCATAGCTTACTGCCTTCTGTACAGCTGTTTCTGCAACTGACTGAGCGGCAAACGGAGTAGATTTTTTTGCTCCGCGGAATCCGAGTCCGCCTGAAGATGCCCAAGAAAGAGCATTTCCCTTCAAGTCTGTAATTGTTACGATAGTGTTATTGAAAGTTGCCTGAATGTAGACATTACCTTCGTATACACTCTTCTTTTCTTTTCGCTTTTTAACAACAGCCACTTAACTTACCTCCGCCTTATGCCTTTTTCTTATTAGCAACAGTCTTTTTCTTACCCTTGCGAGTACGAGAGTTAGTGCGTGTGCGCTGACCACGAACAGGAAGTCCTTTTCTGTGGCGTAATCCACGATAACAACCAATATCCATAAGACGTTTGATGTTAAGACCGATTTCTGAGCGAAGACGTCCTTCAACTTTGTATTCTGAATCGATTACTTCACGAAGTTTTCCAAGATCATCCTGAGAAAGATCATTTGCCATCATGTTAGGGTCAATCTTTGCTTTTTCGCAGATTGCCAATGCAGATGAACGACCGATTCCAAAAATATAAGTCAAAGCAATACTAATGTGTTTATTAGGGAGGTCAACTCCCGCAATTCGAGCCATCTATTACTCCTTGAGCTTAGCCCTGACGCTGCTTATGTTTAGGGTTTGTACAAATAATGCGGACAATGCCGTTTCTTTTGATAACCTTACACTTATCGCAAATGGGCTTTACGCTGGTTCGTACTTTCATAAAAGTCCCCCAAAGAATTGTGATATATTTCCCGATTATGGCAATTCGCAATGAACTACAATCGAGTTCTAGTAATATATCACAAATTCCTAATTTTAATCTACTGGTATTTCAAAAAATCTAAAGACTTCTTGAACGAATTTTACCCTTTTTAACGATTCCATCCTGATGATGCATCTTAAGAAGAGCTTCAATCTGAGCCATTGTGTCAGTTGCAACACCAACCATGATAATTAACGAAGTTCCACCCATGAGAGTTGTTACTGCCTGTGGGAACTTGAAAATGATCTGGATTACTGTAGGAACTACAGCAATTGCAGCCAAGAACAATGATCCTGGGAATACCAGTCTGTTTAATATTTTCTGCAGAGTTACTTCCGTTTTGTCTGCACTTACGCCAGGGATGGAGCCGCCGTTTTCCCTGATCTGCTTTGCAATTTCTGTAGGGTTCAGTGTTACCTGAGTGTAGAAGTATGCAAAGAATACGATAAGTACAACCAATACAACGTTATACCAAACTCCCATTGGATTCAAGAAACTTGAAAGAGAAAGGAGCCATTTTGGTGTATCTCCTGACTTTGATGCCACTGAAGTGATAACCTGCATTGGCAATGTCAAGAAAGAAGATGCAAAAATCAATGGAATAACGTTAGAAGGATTTACCTTAAACGGAATGTATGTACTTCCGCCGTCATACATTTTTCTGCCAACTACGCGTTTAGCATAGTGAACAGGAATTTTTCTCTCGCCGCCTTCTTCGAAAGCAACGACAGCAATAATTGCAACGTAGATTACTACTGCTACAATTACGAATACAAAGTTAACTGTTCCTGCCTTGATAGCCTGAGAAAGCTGACTGATGGCACTTGGAATACGAGCAACGATACCAGCGAAAATCAAAATTGAAATTCCGTTTCCGATACCGTGTGCTGTAATCTGATCACCGAGCCAAACTGTAATCATAGAACCAGTAGTTACTGTTAACATTGCAAGAAGTTTAAATGCAACTTCATTATCGAGCGAAACAGCTCCGATGTTTTTAGCATATACAGTTACTGCAAATGACTGAATCAAACATACGAGAATTGTTCCAGCTCTTGTCCATAATGCAAATCTCTGCTGACCACCATCTTCCTGAACAGCACGTTTAAGAGATGGAAATACGATCAACAAAAGCTGCAAAATAATCTGTGCTGAGATGTAAGGCATAACACCCAACATGAACACAGAGAAGTTAGAGAAAGCACCACCAACGAAGAAGTCCATATAACTAGCAAAAGCGTTGTTGTTTTCTTTCATCAACTTATTAAAGTAGTCAAACAAAGCAGCGGCATCAACTCCTGGAATTGTCAAAACGCATCCAAGACGATAAATAGCCAAAACAGCTAATGTAAATAGAAGTCTATTACGAAGCTCTTTTACTTTGAACATGTTTACTAATGAGTTGCCTGCCATTTCTTAACTCCGGTTTAGTCTTTCTTTTCAACTGTGATGAGGTTTACTGAACCGCCTGCAGCTTCAATTTTAGCCTTAGCCTGTGCAGAAACTTTGTCTACGTTGAAAGTAAGTTTCTTTGTGATTTCACCATCAGCAAGAATCTTAACTGTAAGGTTTGAACCTTTCAAAAGACCCTTTTCAATGAGTGTCTGTTTATCAACAGTTTCACCGTCTGAATATTTTGCGTTAATGTCACGAACATTGAAGCAAGCATATTCTTTCTTGAACGGATAGTTAGAGAAACCTCTCTGAGCGATACGACGGAACAAAGGCATCTGACCGCCTTCAAATCCGATGTATACTTTTCCGCCAGAACGTGACTGCTGACCTTTGTTACCGCGTCCTGCTGTAGAACCACGGCCAGAAGAAGAACCACGGCCTACTCTTCTGTCCTTTTTGTTTGCACCATAAGGTGCAGTCAAAGTTGGATTGTAATCTGCCATAATTAGATCTCCTCTACCTTAACCATGTGAGCTACAGCGGCAACCATACCGCGGATAGCAGGTGTATCTTCCTGTACAACTGAAGAAGAAATCTTCTTCAATCCAAGGCTGCGAACTGTTGCAACCTTAGAAGGTTTCTGACCGATTGTACTTTTTGTAAGTGTAATCTTAAGTTTTGCCATCGATTAACCCCACAATTCATCCAGAGTTTTACCTCTGTTTTTTGCGATACTGCCGGCATTCATCATGTGTTCAATAGCATCGAATGTAGCGCGAACAACGTTTTCAGCTGTACTTGATCCCAAAGATTTAGAAAGTACATCTGTTGCTCCAGCTGCATCGAGGATTGCACGAACTGCACCACCGGCAATAATTCCAGTACCTGAACAAGCAGGTTTCAAAAGAACTGATGAACTCTTGTATTTACCGATGATGTCGTGTGGAATAGTTCCATTTTTCATAGGTAATGTAACAAGATTTCTCTTAGCTTTATCAATGCTCTTTTTGATTGCTTCAGATACGTCATTAGCTTTACCAAATCCGTATCCTACGCGACCTTTCTGATCGCCTACAACAGTAAGAGCAGCAAAAGACATACGACGTCCACCTTTTACAGTTTTTGAAGTTCTTTTGAGAGTTACGAGTTTTTCAACGAACTCTTTTGGTTCTTTATCAAAATTCTTCTGGTGTTCCATAATGTCTCCTAGAATTGGATACCCGCAGCGCGAGTTCCGTCAGCAAGGGCTTTAACAACACCGTGATAAAGATATCCGTTACGATCGAATACGACTGCTGTGATATTCTTATCCTTGAGGCGAGCACCCAATGCTTCACCAAGTTTTGTAGCTCCTTCAGTATTAGGCTTAAGAGCTGCAAATTCTTTTTCCATTGTCGAAATTGAAGCGAGAGTTTTTCCCTCGTCATCATTGATAACCTGTACAAAAAGGTTCTTGTTGCTTCGAGTTACTGTCATGCGTGGGCGTTCAGCTGTACCATAAACAGACTTACGAATATGAACTTTTCTGTGAAGGCGTTTTCTATCTTTTTCATTCAGTTTCTTAAACATATAGCTTCACCTTATTTAACACCAGTCTTACCGACTTTACGTCTGATAACTTCATTGTCATAGCGAATACCTTTTCCTTTGTAAGGTTCAGGCATACGTAATGTGCGAAGCTGCGCACTGAATTCTCCAACACGCTGCTTGTCGATTCCAGAAATAGTGATTTTACCACTAGGATCTGCAGTTACTGTGAGATCTGAAGGAATGATTGCGATGAAGTCGTTTGAATATCCGAGGTTCATTACAAGTTCTTTTCCTTTTACTTCTGCACGATAACCAACTCCGTTGATAACAAGAGTCTTAGAATATCCTTTAGATACTCCTTCAACCATGTTGTTAATCAAGTTGCGATAAAGTCCGTGAGCAGCATTAGCTGCTTTAGAATTATCAGCAGGATTAACGATAACTTCACTACCTTTTACTTCTACAGTTACTTTATTGTTAACAGCCTGTTTGAGTTCTCCCTTTGCACCTTTTACAGTTACAAGACCAGGAGCTACTGTTACAGTTACACCAGCTGGAATAGCAACAGGAAGTTTACCAAGTTTAGACATACTTTCCTCCTATTACCAGATTGTGCAAACTAATTCACCGCCAACCTGCTTCTCAGATGCTTTTTTACCTGTTGTAACACCAGAAGAAGTTGAAACGATAACTGTACCATAACCGTTGTAAACGCGTGGTAAGTCTTTGTAGCTAGAGTAAACGCGGCGTCCAGGTTTTGAGATCTTTTCAAGACCATGAATTACTGGTGCGTTTTCCTCATCATATTTCAAGAAGATACGGATAACCGATTTGTTATCTTCCTGTACTTTTTTGAAGTTTTTAATATAACCTTCAGTTTTCAGGATTTTCACGATTTCAAGCTTAAGCTTTGAAACAGGTATATCTACCTTTTCGTGGCGGGCCTGTGCCGCATTACGGATCTTTGTGAGCATATCTGCTACTGGATCTGATGCACTCATATTCTATCTCCTACCACTACCAACTAGATTTTGTTACACCTGGTAACAATCCTTCACTTGCATACTTACGGAAGCAAAGACGACACATCTTAAACTTTCTTAAGTATCCTCTTGGACGACCACAAATCTGACAGCGGTTGTATTCACGTGTGCTGTACTTCTGTTTGCGGGCAGCCTTAATAATCATAGATTTCTTTGCCATAGTTTCTTCTCACCTACTTTCTGAAAGGCATGTTAAACTTGGTAAGCAAAGCTTTTGCTTCTGCATCTGTCTTTGCACTAGTTACAAAAGTGATGTTCATACCAGCAATCTTAACGATTTTGTCGAAGTCGATTTCTGGGAAGATGATCTGTTCTGTAATACCAAAAGAGAAATTGCCGTGTCCATCAAAGCCAGTTGCCTTGATACCGCGGAAATCCTTAACGCGTGGTAAAGCAACATTAATAAGACGATCCATGAATTCATACATGATTGCGCCACGTAATGTTACCATAACGCCTACTTCTGCACCCTCACGAAGTTTGAAGTTAGCAATAGATTTCTTTGCTCTTGTCTTAACCGCTTTCTGACCAGTGATCTGAGTTAAATCAGTTACTGCAGCGTCAAGAAGTTTCTTATTTGTGAGAGCTTCGCCAACACCCATGCTTACGATGATTTTCTTGATAGCAGGGATCTGCATTGGTGTTGTATAGTTGAACTCTTTGTAGAGTTCTTTTGCGATAGTGTCATTATAGACTTTCTTAAGCCGAGGTATGTAATTTGCCATTACAATTTTTCTCCACATTTGCGGCAGACACGAATTTTCTTGTCTCCGTCAAGCTTATAACCAATTCTTGTAACACCGCATTTTTTACATACGATTGCTACATTAGAAATATTGAGAGGAGCTTCGATCTCAACGATACCGCCTTGATCCTGCTGGCTTCTCTTTCTCATTGCTTTTTTAACAATGTTACAACCAGATACAATTACTGTATTTTTTGTAGGATTAACACGAACAACATTACCTGTTTTTCCTTTGTCTTTTCCTGCAATAACCTGTACTGTATCGTCTTTACGGATTTTGAATTTCTTTTCCATATTCAATTCCTCTTAGAGTACTTCTGGAGCAAGTGAAATGATTTTCATGAAATCTTTATCACGAAGCTCACGAGCTACAGGTCCAAAAATACGTTTTCCAACTGGGTTTTTAGAATCGTCTACGATAACACAAGCGTTATCATCGAAACGAATGTAAGTTCCATCTGGACGGCGGTATTCTTTCGCCTGGCGAACGATTACTGCCTTTTTAATTGCACCCTTTTTAATAGTAGAAGTAGGGATTGCATCCTGAATAGCTACTACTACGATGTCACCGATTCCTGCGTAACGGCGGTGTGATCCACCGATTACTTTAATACACTGAGCGATTTTTGCTCCAGAGTTATCAGCGACTGTCATACATGACTGCATTTGAATCATACTACTTAACTCCTTAGCTTATTTTGCGCGTTCAATGATTGACTCGAGGCGCCAGCATTTATCTTTGCTGAGCGGGCGACTTTCAACGATCTTAACTGTATCTCCGATGTGTGCTTCATTCTTTTCATCATGAGCCTTACACTTCTTCGAACTAGTTACATACTTCTTATAAAGACGGTCCATCTTTTTGGTAGAAACTGTTACGACGATAGTTTTGTCCATCTTGTCGCTTGTTACGATTCCTACATAAGATTTTCTTACTTTAGCAGTCTTATTATCTTCCACGTGTCAACTCCTACTTCTTAGCTTCAGCAGCTGATTTCTGCTGAATGAAAGTGTTCAAGCGTGCGATTTCGCGACGGATTGTACGTACTTCCATTGGGTTATCTACATGGGCGATTACTTTTTTGAACCGCAAATCCATGTACTTCTGTTTAAGCTCATCACGACGAGCAACAAGTTCAGTATAAGACAGTTCTTTGTCATTTTTCTTTGCTTTAGCCATCTTATTCCTCCTTAGTCCTTTGTCGGTTTATAAGCTATCTTTGTTACGATTGGGAGTTTACTTGCAGCGAGGCGAAGAGCTTCTTCTGCGATCTTGATGTCTACTCCACCAATTTCGAACAAAATCATTCCTGGTTTCAAGTTAGCAGCCCAGAATTCTGGAGCACCTTTACCTTTACCCATACGAGTTTCGGCAGGTTTCTTAGAAATAGGTTTATCTGGGAATATGCGAATCCAAACATTTCCTTTGCGTTCAAGTTTACGGTTGATCGCAACACGGGCAGCTTCGATTACGCGAGCATTTAACCAGTGTGGTTCCATTGCTACGAGAGCGATGTCACCAAAATCAATATTATTATCACGAGTGGCAAAACCATGCTGTCTACCACGCTGCACCTTACGGTGCATTACTCTTTTAGGTGCGAGAGCCATTGCTTAACCCCTTTCCTTTGCTGAAGTTTCTGCTTTGTCAGCTTTATCAGCAGCCTGGCGAGAAGTTCTTTCTCTTCTTGGCTTTCTTACAAGCTGTCCAGCATCTTCATTCTGTTCGTGACCATAGTTCATACCGTTGTAAACCCAAACTTTAACACCGATTTTTCCGTATGAAGTAAGAGCTTCGTATAAAGCATAGTCAATGTCTGCTCTGAGAGTATGAAGTGGAACGCGTCCCTCTTTATGCTCTTCTGAGCGGCACATTTCAGCTCCGCCAAGACGGCCAGAAAGACGAATCTTAATTCCCTGAGCACCAGCACGCATTGCACTTGAGCAAGCCTGTTTGAGAGCTTTACGGAATGAAGCGCGTCCCTGAAGCTGACGACCAACATTCTGAGCGATTAAAGAAGCGTTTACATCAGCACGTTTGATCTCTTTAATTTTGATCTGAACTTTCTTTGTAAGCTGCTTCTGAATATCTGTGCTAATCTTTTCGATTGTAGCACCTTTAACACCAATAATTACACCCGGGCGTGCTGTATGAATTACGATTGTAACACGCTGAGGATGACGAACGATTTCGATTTCTGCAATGTCTGCGTTTTTGCATTCTGGAAGATCAGATACCAATTTACGGATCTTGAAGTCTTCGAGAACGAGGTCTGCATATTCACGAGGATCTGCATACCAGCGAGACTGCCATGTCTTGTTAATTCCAAGACGCAAACCGATAGGATTTACTTTCTGTCCCACTTTTTATTCCCCCGCCTTTTCGTCAACTACGACAGTAATATGACACATACGTTTCAAAAGCTGGTCTGCTCTACCACGAGCGCGGAACCATACTCTCTTAAGTCTTGGACCTTCGTCAATGCGAATTTCCTTAACATACAACATATCTTCATCTAACTTGTTATTAGCATTGAGTGCATTAGCCATTGCAGATTTCAATGTTCCGCGAATGAGCTTTGCACCTTTCTGAGGCATATTCTCAAGAATTGCCATAGCTTCTGAACAAGGCTTCTGATTAATTACATGAGCTACAGGGCGAACCTTTGTAGGTGATGCAATCAAAAATTTAGTAGTGGCTACATAACCTTTATTTACTGTCATTTTATCCACTCCTATTTACCAGCTGTTTTATCAGTACCGCCATGTCCGCGGAATGTACGTGTAGGAGCGAACTCGCCGAGTTTATGACCAACGAGCTGTTCTGTAACGTATACCGGTACCCATGACTTACCATTGTAAACAGAAATAGTATTACCTACCATTTCAGGAATAATTGTAGAGCAGCGTGAATATGTTTTAATCATATTCTTTTTTGCTGTTTCAACTTTATTCATTTCTAATACCTTTTTGTAAAGGCTTTTCTCTACAAAAGGTCCTTTTTTAACAGATCTTGACACAGTTATCTCCTAGACTACTTCTTTCTACGAGAAACAATGAAACGACTTGA